>NZ_JBGUAY010000001.1:300000-523412 GCF_041821025.1 Egicoccus sp. AB-alg6-2
AGCGTGCACGGCTGACGCGGGGGGCGGTCCGTGCCGGACCATCCGCCCACGTGAGCTGGAGACACGTCGCATGATCGGCCCTGTCCGCGAAACCCGCACGGTGCGCGAGACCATCCATCCGCCCGTGTTCGTCGCCTCTGCCGTCCTGATCCTGGCGTTCGTGGCGTTCGCGGTGGCGGCTCCCGACACCGCCGGCGAGGTGCTCGGCGGCGTCCAGGGCTGGATCACCGGGGCCTTCGGCTGGTTCCTGATCCTCGCCGTCGTGCTGTTCCTCGGGTTCTGTGTGTGGCTCGCGCTCGGTCGCTTCGCCAAGGTCCGGCTCGGTCCCGATGACGCCACCCCCGACTACGCGACGTCGTCGTGGTTCGCGATGCTGTTCGCCGCCGGTATGGGCATCGGGCTGATGTACTGGGGCGTCGCCGAGCCGGTGATCTTCTACGCGTCCGATCCGCCCCGTTTCGAGCCCGGCACCTCCGAGGCAGCCCGCGACGCGATGCTGCACGCCTTCCACCACTGGGGCTTCGCGCCGTGGGCGATCTACGCCGTCATCGGGCTCGGGCTTGCCTACTTCGGGTTCCGCCATGACCAGCCGCTCGCCATCCGCTCGTTGTTCCGGCCGCTGCTCGGCGGCCGCGTGGACGGCGGGCTCGGCAACGTCATCGACGTGATGGCGGTGGTCGGCACGATGTTCGGTGTCGCCACCTCGCTGGGACTCGGGGTCGCCCAGGTCAACGCGGGCCTCAACCGGGTGTTCGGCGTGACCATCTCGACCGGCGTGCAGCTGTTGCTGATCGCCGGGATCACGCTGGTGGCGACCGTGTCGGTCGTCTCCGGGCTGGACAAGGGCATCCAACGCCTGTCCCAGTTCAACATCGTGCTCGCGGCGCTGCTGATGGGCTTCGTGCTGCTCGCCGGACCGACGTTGTTCCTGCTCGGGGCGTTCGTCCAGAACACCGGCGCCTACCTCGGCGGGATGACGGAGCTGCTGTCACGCCTCGGCGTCTACGCCGGTGAGGACGGCCAGGGCTGGATCGGCGGCTGGACCGTCTTCTACTGGGCCTGGTGGGTGTCGTGGTCGCCGTTCGTCGGCATGTTCATCGCCCGGATCTCGCGCGGCCGCACCATCCGCGAGTTCGTGCTCGGGGTGCTGCTGGTGCCGTCGCTGGTGTCCTTCGGCTGGTTCACCGTCTTCGGCAACTCCGGCATCTTCTTCGAGGACGCCGGTGCGGGCATCGACGCGCTGGCGGCCGAGGACTCCTCGCTCGCCCTGTTCGGCCTGCTCGAGCAGCTGCCGCTGGCAGGCATCGTCTCCATGCTGGCCGTGCTGCTGGTGATCACCTTCTTCGTCACCAGTTCCGACTCGGGCTCGTTCGTCATCGACATGCTCACCTCGGGCGGCGATCCCGACCCGCACGTCGCGACGCGGGTGTTCTGGGCCGTCACCGAGGGAGCGGTCGCCGCCGCGCTGCTGCTGGCGGGCGGGCTCGGCGCCCTGCAGGCCGGGGCGGTGTCGACCGGGTTGCCGTTCACGATCGTGCTGGTGCTCGCGACGTGGTCGATCGCGCGCGGCCTCAAGCGCGAGTTCGCGGGTGCGGAGCCGGGTCGCCCGAAGGGCCTGCCGCCCGTCCACGTCCGCGACGTCACCGACCGCGAGCGCGAGTTCCGGCGGCGCGAACAGGAGCTCGGGCAGCTGCAACGCGAGATCGAGGTTCGGGAGCGCGAGCTCGACGTGCTCTCGCGCGAGATCAGCCTCGACACCGGCGACCTCGACGTCGACGCGCGGTCAGGTCAGCCCCGCGACGGCGGCTGAATCGGCGGTCAGGGGCGCGCAGGGTCCTGCGCGCCACACCGGCACGGCGACGCCGAACACTTCGGACAGCCGTGTTCGTAGCGGCGGGCCGCCTCGGCGAGGTCGACGCCGGTCATGTCGGCGAGGGTGATGAGCCAGGCGAGCACGTCGGAGAACTCCTCGACGCGTTCGGCGTGCCCCTCGCGCCGGATCGCCCGCGACAGCTCCCCCACCTCCTCGACGAACCAGGCGAAGGTGGCGTCGACGCCACGCCGGCGGTCCTGGTCGCCGTAGGTCGCCGCGATCGTCTGCTGCAGCTGCGTCAGATCCATCGTCGTCCCCGCTGCCGCCGGCAAGCGACGCGCGGCACCGGACCAGCCGGTGCCGCGCGTCGTCGCGTGACGGTGGTCGGGATGGCCGGATTTGAACCGGCGACCCCCTCGTCCCGAACGAGGTGCGCTACCAAGCTGCGCTACATCCCGTCGTGCACGCGAAGTGCCCCGAGAACCGGGGCGGGGCGGAGATTACACCGCCCCCGGAGACCGCGCGAACCGGGGGGACCATCCTCACGCCGAGAGCTCGAGCAGCGTGGCCTCGGGACGGCAGGCGAAGCGGAACGGTGCGTACCGGCTGTGACCGAGGCCGGGTGAGACGTGCAACCAGCGGCCGCGGTAGCGCGACGCGCCCCGCGCCTGTTGCAACGGCAGGTCACAGTTGGCGACCAGCGCCCCCAGCCCGGGCAGGCGGACCTGGCCGCCGTGGGTGTGTCCCGCGAGCAGCAGGTCGTGCCCGGCGTCGACCAGGACGTCGAGGGCCGCGAGGTAGGGCGCGTGCACCAGCCCCAGGTGCAGGACGGCGTCGTCGGCGTCCGCGGTCACCGCCGCGACCGGCGGCAGCACCGTCGTCGGCAGGTGGGGGTCGTCGATCCCGCCGACACCGATCCGGCCGGCCGGGGTCTCGAGCCGGAGCGACTCACCGTGCAGCGTCCGGTAGCCGTACGCCGCCAGGCGATCGGTGAGGCGATCGGTGTCGAGCCGCTGGCCGTGGATCCGCCGCTCCGGACGGGTGAAGTACGTCGACGGTGACTTCGGGATCGGGCCGTACAGGTCGTTGCTGCCCAACACGACGAGGCCCGGCCGTCCCCCGGCGGTCAGGGGTGCCAGCGCGTCGGCCGCGAGGTCCTCGGCGTCCGTTGCGCCGAGCAGGTCGCCGGTGGCCACGACGAGGTCGTGGTCGAGCCGGGCCAGCGAGCCGAGGAACCGCACCCGGTGGTCCTGGCCGGGCACGAGGTGCACGTCGCTGACGTGCAGGATCCGCAGCCGGCCGTCCGGGGTGTTCGCCGCCCGCCGCAACGCCCCCGGCAGCGGAAGGTGGCGCAGGCGGTACCAACGGCGCTCGACGAGCGTGCCGTAGGCGACACAGGCGACGCCGGCGCCGCCGACCGCAGCCGCGGTGCGTGCGAGGCGACCCATCTCAGTCCTGTCCGGGTGGTCCGGACCCACCGGGTCCACGACCGCCGGCCCCGCCGGCCTGGTCGTCGTCGTCCCCCTCACCGCCGCCCTCCTCGGGCGGAGGCTCGGGCTCGGGTTCTGGCTCCGGTTCGGGTTCTGGCTCCGGTTCCGGCTCGGGCTCGATGCCGATGGTGATCACCACGACGGCGCCCTCGCCCGGCAGCAGGTTGGCGCCCGGGCCCGGGCTGGTCCCCACGACCCGTCCGACGGCGTCGGGATCCCCGGTCGGCGCCTCCTGCACGGCGACCTCGTAGCCGGCCGAGACCAGGACGTCGATCGCCTCGTCGAGCGTCATGCCCCGCACGTCGGGGACCACCGGCGCCTCGCCGGTGCCGTTGGAGACCTCGAGCACGATGCTGCTGCCGAGCGGATGGGTCGTGCCGGCCGGCGGGTCCTGGTTGACGAACGTGCCGGCTGAGCGGTAGTCGTCGACCTCGACCACCCGCAGCCGGAATCCGGCCTCCTGGGCGATCTGCTCGGCCCGGCTGATCGAGCCCGCCGACAGCAGGTCGGGCACGCTGCCGGTCGGCAGCGGACCGGGCTCGGGGAAGTTCTCGGGTTCGAACCGCTCCGCGGCCTGGCGCATGTACGAGGACCAGATCGTCGCGGGCAGGCTGCCGCCGGTGACCCGGGCGTAGTACTCGCCGGCGATGGTCACCTCGGTCAGGAACTTGGTCTGGCCCGGGCACTGGCCGCTCTCGCCCGGTCGGAACCACGGCTCGTCCCCACAGACGGTGGCAGCCGCCTCGGAGTCGACGAAGTACCGCGTGTCGGCCGGATAGCCGATCCAGGTCGCGGTCGCCAGCTGCCGGATGAACCCGACGAACCAGGCGTCACGGTGCTGGTCGGTCGTGCCGGTCTTGCCACGCGTTGGCCAGGTCTCGAGGTTCGCGCGCGGGGCGGTGCCGCCGGGACCGACCGGGCCGGCCATGATGTCGACGGTGCGGTCGGCCACCTCGGTGTCGATGACCTGGGCGCAGTCGGCGCGGTGCTCCCAGATGACCTCGCCGGCCGCGTTCTCGATCCGACTGATCGGGAACGGGGCGCAGTACACGCCACGGTTGGCCAGGGTGGCGTACGCCGACGCCATCTCGAGCGGCATCAGGTCGGCGGCGCCCAGGGAGAGCGAGCAGTCGGCGCGCACGTGGGGCGAGGTGATGCCGAGCTTGCGGGCCATCTCGACCGCCTTCTCGGGGCCGATCTCGGCGATGAGCTTGGCGTGGTAGACGTTGTTGGAACGCCGCACCGCCTCGTACATGTCCATGATCTCGCCGGCGCCGCTCTCGGCGAAGTTGCCGACCTCCCACGGCTCACCGCGGTCGAGGCAGCCCTCGATCTCGCTCGGACCGGCGCCGTCCATCTCCAGCGTCGGGGGCACACCGTCCTCGAGCGCGGCGGCGATGATCAGCGGCTTGAACGACGAGCCGGGCTGGCGACCCGAAGCGCCGACGCCCGGGACGACCGTATTGACCTTGGTCTTGTGGCAGAGCAGCTCCCCCTCGTCGGTCTCGTCGGCCCACTCGCCGTCCTCGGCACACGAACCCCACGGATGGGGGCCCTGCGCCAAGGCAACGATGGCGCCCGTCTCGGGGTCGATGGAGGCGATCGCACCCCGGGGCTCACGGGCGAGTTGCGCCGGTGACTCGTCGGGGACGCTGAGGTGGTCGGTCAGCGCCTGCTGGGCGAGCGCCTGCAGCTCGGGATCGAGGGTGGTGTGCACCCGCAGACCGGACTGGTAGACGCGGGCGCGGCGTTCCTCGACGGTGGCGCCCATGGCCTCGAGCGCGCCACGTTGCGTGCCGAGACCGTTGGCGACGTCCTCGTTGATCAGCAACCGGGTGACCCAGTCGACCCACAGCGGCTCGTTGGGCGCCGGCGGCTCGGTGATCTGCAGGTTGAGGTCCCGGGCCGCGGCCACCTCGGCCTGCTCGGCGGAGATGAACCCGTGGTGACGCATCTGGTTGAGGACGATGTTGCGCCGCGTCAGCGCGTTCTCGGGGCTGACGATGGGGTTGTTGCGCTCCGGACTGCGGATGATGCCCGCGAGCATCGCGGCCTGGTCGAGCGTGAGTTCGTCGGCGGGCTTGGAGAAGTACCGCTCCGCGGCCGTGCCGATGCCGTAGACGCCGCTGCCGAAGTAGACCCGGTTGAGGTAGCGCTCGAGGATCTCGTCCTTGCTGAGCTGTCGTTCCAGCTGCGTCGCGTACACCGCTTCCTGGATCTTGCGGCCCAGGGTCTGCTCCGGGGTGAGGAAGGTCTGCTTGACGTACTGCTGGGTGATCGTGGACGCCCCGCCCTGGATGCTGCCAGCGCGGAAGTTGGTCAGGGCCGCGCGCACGATGGCGAGGTGGTTGACGCCCTCGTGGTTGTAGAAGTCGGCGTCCTCGGTGGCCAGCACCGCGTTCTTCACGCCCTCGGGGATGTCGGCCAGCGGCACCGGGACCCGGTTCTCCTCGAAGGTCAGCTCGGCGAGCTCGGTGCCGTCCGCGGCGTACAGATAGGAGTTCTGCGGCGGCGTGGACGCCTCGCCCAACGGGGGGACGTCGAGCACCTCCGCCCGGACGGAGCTGAGCACGTCGTCGGTCGCCATCGCCGCCGGCAGGAACAGGGCGCCGAGCAGCAGTCCGGTGGCGCCGATGACGGCCAGCAGCAGCATGATCCGGGCCAGGAAGGCGCTGGTGTTCTGGGCCGCCGTGGCACCGCGGGAACGCCCGGAGGCCGGCTGGCTCCGAGCCGGGCGCTTCGAGGCCGCCGACGCGCCCATGTTCACCCTCTTCCGCGCGAGTGGGAGCGCGACGCTCAGGCTCCCGCGAGTCGGCGCGAAGGGTACCCCGTCGGCCTGATCCGACCGCCTGACGGCCGCGCCAGTTCGCCAGGCGGCCCCGCCGGCGGGCCGATGCGACGCCGACCCACGCGAGAAGGACTAGTTCCTGTCCACCCCCACAATCCCCACAGCGGGCTATGGAGAGATGTCCCATGCGCCCGTAGCGTGATTCGGGCGCGGGCACGAGCAGCGCGGAGCAACACACCACCGCACGACCGACACACGTGGGGCGAGGTGGTCGGGATGGGGAGTTGGGCTGTGGACGAGACCACCTGGGCTGACCAGGCACGGTGTCGGGGGCTGGATCCGGAGCAGTTCTTCGTACGCGGCGTCGCGCAGGCCAGGCCGGCCCTGCGCGTCTGCGAGCGGTGCGTGGTCAAGGACGAGTGCCTGCGCTATGCCCTGGACAACGACATCGATTTCGGCGTCTGGGGCGGGCTGACCGAACGTCAGCGGCGCGCATTCCAGCGCCGCCAGTTCGCCGCCGCCTCCTGACCGACCGCCGCTTCCTGATCAACGGGTCCGCAACGGCCCGATGCGACGTCGCGACTCAGAGATAGCCGCTCGCGTTGGGAGGCGGGGTCGGACCCTGGTTGGGCTCGGGCGGCTGCGCGCGCCGCTGAACCTCGTCGGGCGCCTCGGCGAAGGTGCGTCCGCCGAAGCGCTCCTTGATCGGGTCGTCGACGTGCGCCGCCGTGGTGGCCACCGACGCCACGGCGGACTGCAGCTCCGGCCCGTCCAGGGTCGTGCCGAGCAGCGTGTGCCGCAGCCACACCGAGCGGTTGTCGCCGTCGTAGCTGAACGAACCGAACCCGAGCGTGTGGTTGGTGGTCAGCAGGAAGTTGGCGAGCGGTGGGCTCAGGTCGATGTCGAGGTTGGTGACGGAGAAGACGCCGACCTGCGGCCCGATCGGGGACGGTCCCACGGTGACGAAGATCCGGGCGCCTTCGTGCAGGAAGGTGAAGTTGCCGAACGCGTCGACCTCGTAGCCGCCGAGGATCGAACGCAGGAGTTGGCCGACGTGGTCGCGCAGCTCGTCGGGATCGACGAACACCCCGGTGCGCCGCGGCGGTCGCGGAGGCCGTAGTCCGGGCACGACGGCCGCCAGTGCCGCCGGGAGCCCGACCTCGGGAGCGGCGTCCTCGCGTCCGCCGCCCGGGCCGTGCTCGTCCCGGTCGTCGGCGGCCGCGTCCGGCTCGGACGCCGGCGCGGGGTCGGCGACGTCGCGCTCGTCGTGGTCGGGGGCGGTGGGGTGGTCGCTCACGGGAACTCCACGGGTGGGCCGTCAGGCGGTCAGGGTCTGGGCGATGGCGCCCAGACCGTCGAGGTCGTGCACGTCGCGGCCCAGCAGGGGTACCTCGACGAGCGCGGGGATGCGCACGCCGTACAGCGCCGACGTGACGTCGCGCCGCTGCCGGCCGGCGAGGTTGCGGACGTCGCCGAGCAGCGCGAGCGCCCCGGCGACCGCCCGGCCGTCGTCGTCGTCGGCCTGGACCTCGATGGCCCGTCGCAGGGCGGCGTCGGAGGGGTCGCGAGGCACCTCGGGGCGGATCCGGTTCACGATCACGCCGGCGGCGTGCAGGCCTTCCTTCTCCAGCCGCTCGAGGAAGAACTTCGCCTCGCGCAGCGGCGGCGGATCCGCGGAGGTGACGACGACGAACCGGCTGCTGGAGTGCTGCAACAGGTCGCGGACCTGCTCGGCGCGTTCCTTGAAGCCTTCGTACATGCCTTCGAAGTTGCGGAAGAAGCTGGCCAGGTCGTCGAGCAGCTCCATCCCCGTCACGCGCCCGGCGACCTTCATGAACGTCGTGGCGCCGAATCCGACCATCTTGCCGACCCGCTTGCCGGCGGCGACGCCCGGACGCATCAGCAGGCTCAGCAGCCGGCCTTCGAGGAAGGAGGTCATCCGGTTGGGGGCGTCGAGGAAGTCCAGCGCCGACCGGGTCGGCGGCGTGTCGACCACCAGCAGGTCCCAGGTGCCGGTCTCGTGCAGCTCGTGCAGGCGCTCCATCGCCATGTACTCCTGCGTGCCCGACAGCGTCGACGACAGGGTGCGGTAGATCCGGTTCGCCTTGATGTTGTCGGCGTTGCCGGGGGTCGACGCGTGCCGGTCGATGAGGCGATCGAACGTGGTCTGCATGTCCAGCATCATCGCCCACAGCTCGCCGCTGTCGGGGGCGTCGGGAAGCGCCACGCGCGTGGGCTCGTCGTCGAGCTCGTCGATCCCCATGGCCTGGGCGAGGCGGCGCGCCGGATCGATCGTCAGCACCAGGGTCCGGCGTCCGGCGCGGGCGGCGGCCAGCCCGATGGCGGCCGCGCTCGTGGTCTTGCCGACGCCGCCGGAGCCCGTCGTCACGAGGATGTGCGCGTCCGCGATCGCCCGCTGCAGGGAGTGGTTGCGGGCTTCCTCGAGGTCTCTCACGCGCCGCCCTCCGCGCCCAGGAAGGCGGGCAGGGCGTCCCCGAGCAGCTCCACCGCACGCGGGCCGTCGGCACCGACCTGCAGCGCCAGCACGTCGGCGAGCACCTCGAGGTCGGCCGCGTCGAACGTCGCTCCGGTCAGCAGCGGCAGCGAGAGGACCGGCACCCCGCACGTGGCCGACAGCTCGGCGCGCAGTTCGCTCTGCAACTCCACCCGCGCAGCGTGCGTCGCCGCGATCTCGAGGGCGAGGGCGGCCGTGCGTCCCGACATCGAGGCACCGGCGGCTTCCGCCCGCTCGCGCAGGCCGTCGGCGCCCATCGCGGCCAACGCATCGGCGGCGGCCGGGTCCAGCCGTGGCGCTCGGACCTGGTTGGCGATGACCGGCCCGACCGCGATCCCGGCGCCGCGCAGCGCGGCGATGCCCTCGCCGGCCTCGCGGACGGGCATCTCCTCGAGCAGCGTGGCGATGACGGTGGTCGTGCGGCGCGGGTTGGTCAGCATCTCGCGGATCTGGCCGGCCTGACGCTTGATCGGCCCGACCCGGACGATCTCGGTGACACCTTCGGGTGCCTGCAGGAACGGCACGATCCGTCCGGTCGGCGGCGCGTCGACCACGATGAGGTCGTACTGGCGTCGGCCGTCGTCGCGCTTGCGGGCCTCGATCTCGTAGATCTTGCCCACGAGCAGCAGATCGCGCAGTCCCGGGGCGGCCGTCGTCACGAAGTCCAGCGCGTTCGAGCGTTCCATCACCCACTGGACCCGCTTGAGGCCGTAGAACAGTTCGAGGTACTCGTACACCGACTCGGTCGGGTCGATGGACGCGCCCCACAACCCCGGGCGGAACTCGCGCTCGGTGTAGTCCCACGGCTGGGTGCCGAACGTGCGCGAGAAACCCTGCCGTCCCTCGACCTCGACCAGCAGGGTGCGACGCCCCGACGCGCGACCGGCGAGCGCCAGGGACGCGGCGACCGTGGTCTTGCCGACGCCGCCCTTGCCGGTGACGATCACGACGTTGGACGAGAACAGCGCGTCGTAGCCGCCGTCGAGCAGCGGTCGCGGCAGGGTCGGGTTCGATGCGCTCATGCCGCGATCCTAAGGCCGACACGCCCCCGCGGGGTGCCTCGGCGTGTCCGTGCGCCGGTACGCTCCTGCGCCATGCATGCCCCGCTCGCGGCTGTCCGCCGCATCCTCGTCCTGGCCGCGCTCGCCCTGCTGCTCGTCGGGCTGACGGCCTCGTTCGCGACCGCCCAGACCGGCGAGGCCGACGGGGGCGACCCCGTCGCCTCCACGCGGGTCGAGATCCTGCCGGTCTCCGGCTTCCTCGACCCGCCGGTGGCCGCCCAGATCCAGGACGTGCTCGCGGTCGCCGAGGCCGACGGTTCGCAACTGGTCGTCCTGCAGGTCGACGCTCGCGGCGGGGTGTCGGTCGACATCGGCGCGCTCGTCGCCGACGTCCAGGCCTCGCCCGTCCCCGTTGCCGTGCTCGTCGGTCCGCTCGGCGAGGCCGCCGACGCCGGTGGCGCCGCGGCGCTGCTCTGGTTGGCCGCGGACGTGCGCGCCGCCTCGGCCGATGCGCTGGTCGGTCCGCTGGACCCGATCACCTTCGACGAACGCGGGGACACCCCGACGTCGGAGGACCTCGAGGCACTGCTCGCCGCCGCGGGTGGCGACGCCGACCTGCTCGACCGGTTGCGCACCGAGGGGCTGGATCCCGGCGCACTGGCCCAGGCCGGTGTCCTCGACATCGAGGCACAGGGACTCGAGCCGCTGCTGGTCGAACTCGACGGGGTCACCCTCGACGCGGGTGACGGCGCCGAGCAGACGCTCCGCATCCGCGGCGACGAGATCGAGGTCCGGTTCCACAGCCTCGGCCTCGTGCGACGGCTCCTGCACGCCGCCACGACGGCGCCGTTCATCTACCTGCTGCTCACCATCGGCCTCGGCATGCTGCTGTTCGAGGTCTTCCAGCCCGGGTTCGGGGTCGCCGGCATGGCCGGGATCGTCACGATCGGCATCAGCGCGTTCGGACTGAGCGTGCTCCCCGTGGTGTGGTGGGCGGTGGCCCTGGTCGTGCTCGGGCTCCTGCTGTACGCCGTCGACACCGCCATCGCCGGTTTCGGACCGATCACCCTCGCCGCGACCGTCGCGTTCGTGGTCGGTTCGCTCAACTTCTACGCCGCCGATGCCCTGCAGTTGCCGGTGTGGCTGGTCGTGTCGACGGCCCTGCTCGCGCTGGTGTTCTTCGTGTTCGTGATGACCAGCGTGCTGCGCGCCCAAGCGGGGCCCGAAGGTGTCTCCGTCGACGACCTCGTCGGCCGTCCCGGCATCGTCCGCTCGGTGCTCAACCCCGAGGGGCACGTCTACATCGACGGCGCGCTGTGGCGGGCCCGCTGGACGGGCGAGACCAAGCGGGCCAAGGTCGGCACGCCGGTGCGCGTCCACGCCGTCGAGGGCGCGGTCGTGCTGGTCGAGCCGTTCACCCCCGCCGCCGGCGAGACGCCCGCCGTCCACGGCGCGGAGTCCGACGGGAGCTGAGGAGCGTCGGCGCCGCTCCGCCCCGGTGCGCGCTGGACGCCGTGTGCGCCAACCAGGTCTAGTCAGACCGGACGGGCCGCCCTAGCCTGCGCTGGAATGGAACGACAGCAAGGGGGAGACTTGCAGCTCGTGGGCGCGACGACGATCTACGTCTCGAAGGAGTGGGAGGAGCGGGCCAGCTGCCGCTCCGAGGACCCGGCGTTGTTCTTCGGCCCGGCCGGCTTCGAGAGCAAGCACGACCGGTTGCAGCGCGAGAGCGCGGCCAAGGCGGTGTGCTCGGTATGCCCGGCCATGGCCGCCTGCCGGGAGTACGCGGTGGTGACCGGCGAGGCGTACGGGGTCTGGGGCGGCCTCGGCGAGACCGACCGGCGGGCGCTGATCGCCTCCCGTGGACCGCGGCCGGCCGCACACGCGGTCTGACGCACGCCGGTCGACCGACGACGGTACGTCGGGTGTTGCCCGTATGCCTCCGGCTGCGGTAGGAAGCAGCCGACACCGCCGCACCGACGCGAAAAGAGGCGCCGTGACCCGCTGGGAGTACGCCACCGCTCCGCTCATCAGCCACGCCCTGCAGCAGATCCTCAACCAGTGGGGCGACGAGGGCTGGGAGCTGGTCGCCGTCGCCGAGAACGTGGCGTACTTCAAGCGCCCCAAGGAGTGACCATGGGTGCCCAGCAACGTCTCGAGGAACTCGGGCTCGAACTGCCGTTCGCGCCGGCACCGGCGGCTGCCTACCAGCCGTGGGCGCAGCTGCCCGATACGGCCGGCGGCCTGGTCTTCACCGCCGGACAGCTTCCCGTCGTCGACGGCACGCTGCCGCGCACCGGCAAGCTCGGCGCCGACCTCGACACCGAGGAGGGCGCCGCCCTCGCCCGCACGGCCGCGCTCAACGTGCTCGCCGTCGCGGCTGCGGCGTTCGGCGACCTCGACCGGGTCCGCGTGGTCAAGGTCACCGTGTTCGTGGCCTCGTCGCCGGACTTCACCGAGCAGCACCTGGTCGCAAACGGTGCCTCGCAGCTGCTCGCCGACGTCCTCGGAAACGCCGGGGTGCATGCCCGTTCGGCAGTAGGCGTTCCCGTGCTGCCGATGGACAGCCCCGTAGAAGTGGAGGCCATCCTCACGGCGCGGTGACCCCGGCACAGGGCGTACCCCGCCCCCCGAGCACGAGGTCGACGCATGCCCCAGCAGCCGGATCCCGCCCATCAGCGCCCCGACGGCGTCGACGACGCCACCGTCGCGGCGACGGGAAAGATCGGCGAAGCGTTCGAGTGGGTGGTCCGCGCCCGGGGAACCCTCTACACCTTCCATCAGCAGATGGGTCGCGCCGACCTCCTGCTCGGCGAGGGAATCGAACTGCTGCGTGATGCCGGCCACGTCGAACTCGCCGACACCCTGTCGCGGGAGTGGTTGGGGCGAAACGCGATCGAGGACCGGTGGACGTTCGAGATCGTCGAGGACTTCGACCGCACCTACTTCGACGCCGCCACCGCCGGTGAACGCCGCGTCCGCGACGAACTGGTCGGTGGACGCCACCACGTGCACGAGGCCGAGATGAAGGCGGACCGTCGTCAGGACGGACCCGAGGGAGACTGAGCCGCGAGCGCACGGCCGCGGTCGGTGAGCTGTCGCAGACGACCGTCGAACCGGGTCAGCCCCGCTGCATCGAGGTGTTCGAGCAGGGGGATGGCGAAGCGGCGCGTGGTGCCCCACGCCTGCTTCGCCTGCGCGGCGGTGAAGGGGCCGGAGGCGGCCTCCAGTCCAGCCAGCTTCACCACCGCCAGGCCGATCGTCGGACGCGCGAACGCCAGGCCGCCGGTGCGCACGATCGTGCCCCGGTTGACGAGGGCGGTCAGCAGCCGGTGGTCCACCTGGTGCCGCTGCGCGAGCACCTCCAGCGGCTCCGGGGCGAACGGCGCGCCCGCGAGGTCCCGCAGCAGCGCCTCCGCACGACCCGACACCGCGTCGGCGGCTGCTTCCGCGTGCGCGCGAAGCGCCAGCCCGCCACCGGTCCGCACCAACTGCCCGTTGCCGACGAGGCGGTCGAGGACGGCCTCCGCGAGCGGGCGTGGTGCTCCAGCCCCGGCCAGGGCCGCAACGGCGGCGCCACGGTCGACGGCTGCGGTGCCCAGTCGCGACGTGAGGGCCTGCTCCCAGGCCGCCCAGCGCGGTTCGAGCACGACGTGGTCCCCGACCTCGACGACCGTGTCCGGCAGCGGTGTCCCTGCCGGGAGTCCGGCCGCCGCGCGGAGCCGCACCGCGTCGCACCAGCCGCCCTCGGTGAGCCTGAGCAGCGCCGTCACGCGCTCCGCGGGTGCGGCCAGCGCCGCGACGCGCACGGCGTCCCCATGGCGCCGGCGCGCCTCGCCGCCCCGAGGTCGGCTTTCGGCGATCGGATCGGCGACGATGCCGCCGGCGACGGTCGCACGCCGGCCGGCTTCGCGCAGCACGACCCGGTCACCACCGACGAGCGGCAGGGGCGAGGACAGCCGCACCCGCACGGCGCCGCTCCCGGGACCGTCGATGGCGCCGGTCCACGGCGCCACCCGGCAGCCGACCGCCGCCGTTCCGGCGTGCAGCGTCCAGGCACCCGCGCGGTCCAGTCGCTGCCCGTCCAGGACACGCAACCACAGGTCCGCCTGCGACGTCGACCGCCACGGACCGGAGGCGGCGACCACGTCGCCACGCCCCACGCCGTCCCGGTCGACCCCGACCAGATCCAGGGCCACCCGCATGGCCGGGAACGCGTCCTCGATCGGCCGGCCCAGGGATTCGAGGCGACGGACGCGTCCGCGCGCGCCGCCGGGGAGCACTTCGACGGACGCGCCGACCGCGAGCCGGCCGCCGGTCAGCGTCCCGGTCACCACCGTCCCGACCCCCGGCGGCGAGAAGGCGCGGTCGACCCACAACCGCGGTCGGCCGACGTCGGCGAGGGGCTCGGAGGAACTCGCCCACGCCGCCAGCACCTGCCGCAGTTCGTCGAGGCCCCGGCCGGTCACCGCATCGGTGTGTACCAGCGGCGCCTCGGCCAGCGACGTCCCGGCCAGTCGCGCGACGACCTCGTCCGCGACCTCCTCGGTCCGGTCGTGCCCGGCGAGGTCACACTTGGTGAGGGCCACCGCGACCGCCCCGACGCCCAGCAGGTCCAGCACGTCGCGGTGCTCCGACGACTGCGCCGACCAGCCGTCGTCCGCGGCGACGACGAACAGCACGGCGGGCACGGCCGCCGCGCCCGCCAGCATCGTCCGCACCAACCGCTCGTGCCCCGGGACGTCGACGAACGCCACGGTCGCGTCGTCGAGGTCCGTCCAGGCGAAGCCCAACTCGATCGTCAGGCCGCGTCGGCGTTCCTCCTCGAGGCGATCGGGCTCCATCCCCGTCAGAGCACGCACCAGCGTCGACTTGCCGTGGTCGACGTGACCGGCCGTCGCCACCGTCCGGTGCACCTCACCACCCCCGACGAACGAGGTCATCCATCGCGCGACCCGAGCACGAGGTCATCCATCGCGCGACCCGAGCACGAGGTCATCCATCGCGCGACCCGAGCACGAGGTCGACCACCTCGGCGTCGAGGGAGGGCGGCACGGTGCGCAGGTCGAGCAGGACGTGGTCGCGTTCGACCCTGGCGATGACGGGCACCTCGGCCGCCCGCAGCCGTCGCGCCAGCCCGTCGGGATCGGCCGTGCCCAGGGTGACCCCCCACGACGCCAGCGTGACGCCCGGTGACGCGCCGCCGCCGACCAGCCCCTCGGTCGCGACCGGGGTCGCCCCCTCACCCAGCTCCGCGGCCATCCACCGGGCACGCTGCTCGATCGTGGCGACGTCGGCATGCAGCATGGCCAACGCCGGTACCTCCAACGGCAGGTCGTCGCGCAGGTGCGCCTCGAGTGTGGCCTCCAGCGCTGCCCGTTGCAGCTTGTCCAGGCGCACCGCCCGTGCGAGGGGGTGCTGGTTGCAACGCAGCAGCAGGTCGGCGCGACCGACGACGAGGCCCGCCTGAGGGCCGCCCAGCAGCTTGTCGCCGGAGAAGATGGTCAGGTCGGCGCCGGCCCTGACGGCGGCCTCCACCGTCGGCTCGGCCGTCAGCGGCCCGTCGGGGACCGCCCGCAACAGCCCCGAGCCGAGGTCGTAGACCGTCGGCACCCCCTGTTCCCTACCGAGCTCGGCCAGCGCCGCGACCGACACCTCCTCCGTGAACCCCACCACGTCGTAGTTGGAGCGGTGGACCTTCAGCAGCAGCGCGGACTCGTCGGTGATGGCGGCGCGGTAGTCCGACAGCCGGGTGCGGTTGGTGGTGCCGACCTCGACCATCCGGGCCCCCGATGCCGCCATGACGTCCGGCAGACGGTACGAACCGCCGATCTCGATCAGCTCACCGCGGCTGACGATCACCTCGCGGCCGTCGGCCAGGGCGGCGAGCACCAGCAGGAGCGCCGCAGCGCCGTTGTTGACCGCGGTGGCGCCCTCGGTCCCGCACGCCTCGGCGGCGAGCGCCCCGACGTGCCGGGTGCGGGAGCCGCGGGTGCCGCGATCGAGCTCGTACTCGAGCGTGGTGTAGCCCGCGGCAGCGGCGACCGCGGCCCGTGCCGCGGCGGACAGCGGTGCCCGGCCCAGGTTGGTGTGCAGCACCACGCCGGTGGCGTTGATCACCCGCGTGAGCCGGCCGGCACGCTGCCGGTGCAGGGCGTCGTCGGCGGCCGCGACGAGCTCGTGGTCGCGCGGTACCGGACCGCGCCCATCGCGGAGCGCGTGCCTGGCCCGCTCGAGCTCGCCCCGCAGGGCCTCCGCCACGGCGCGACGGCCGTGGGTGTCGATCGGTTCCTCGGCCGCCGGATGCCGCAGCAATGCATCGAGTTGCGGCAGCCGGGATCGGGCGTCTCCGACCTCCTGCGGCATCCCCACTCCTCGTCGGGTCGCGCTGGCGCGCCGTGCAAGCGCACAGCCAACCACACCGACCGGTCGGCGCCCGCCCTGCTGCCCGCCGGGCGGCTCGTCCTCGTGTCGGGTGTCAGCCATCCTCGTCGCGGGCACGGCGACGGGCGTCCAGCAAGCGCGACGCACCGCCCTCGCGTGGCGGAGGCGGTGGTCCCACCGGATCCGGGTCGACCCGCGGTGTCACGACCTCCCCGGCCGGCGGTCGCCCGCGCGGCGGGGACGCGGGTTCCGGGGATCGACCCTGGTCCGTGTCCGCCGTCGGTCGGGCCACGGCCGACGTCACGGGTACGGCCGTCTCGGCCGCCTCGGCCCGCTTGGCGCGCCGAGCGTCGGCCAGTGCGGTCACCCCGGTGGGCGCAGCCTGCGGTGGCCGCGGCGTGCGCGAGAACAGGCGCCGCAGGTCCCCCCGCTCGAGCCGCAGACGGCGCAGCCCGACGTCCACCGGCAGGGTCAGCAGCGCGAGCAGGAGCAGCCAGCCGGTCAGGTCACGGGGCGTACTTCCCGGGGTCGTGCCCTCGCGCGCGAAGATCGTCGCCGGGTCGGGGTCGTAGCGTCCGAGGTCGCCGACGAGGGCGGCCGTCGCCTGCGCGCTCCCGGTACTGGCGGCGTACTCGGCGGGGTAGGAGCGCACCGCCGTGACGGTCCTGCGTGCCGTCTCGGTGCCGGCGCGCTCCACCAGGAACGTCACCGCGTGCACGCCGTCCCCGCCGGCCGGGATCGTCGCCCCGAACGCGTCCAGGGCCGTTCGCGCCAGCGGCACCTCACGGCGGGTCCCGTCCGGATCGACGACGACGGCGGTGACGGCGACGTCGCCGGGAAACGGTTCGCCGCTGCCGAGCCGCAGTTCGAGTCCGTCGCTCGTCACGTCGGCCTCGGCGGCGACGTCGCCGGCCTCGCCCCCGGGGAGGGTCGAGCGCACCAGCGCCCCCCACAGGTCCCGGGCCCCGTCCCAGCCGCTCCACGGTGCGGACCAACGCGGCGTCGCGTCCGAGGTCCAGGCCGCCACGGTGCCGAGCCCCGCCTGCCAGGTGGCCAGCAGCGGGTCGCGTTCGTCGCCGATCCGCAGCAGGGTGCGTGCGTTCGGCTTCGAGGTGGTGGCGACGTAGCCGAGCAGCGGTGGGGACTCGGTCAGCGTGGCGGTCACCGCGTCCACTGCCGTCACGATCGGGGTGAAGCGGCCCTCCTCGATGAGCGGCCGTGACACCAACTGCACCTCGCTGGCCAGCACCGACGGGATGGAGGCGAGGTCGCGACCGGGGTAGAAACGTCCACCGCCGGCCTCGGCCATGCGCTCGAGCACCTCGCCGGTCCCCTCGCCGGTTCCCACCACCGACAGCGTGATCCCGGCCTCGGCGGCCTCGGCGGCGACCTCCTCGAGGCCCATCTCGTTGGTGAACCCGTCGGTGAACAGCACGATGTGGCGCAGCCGGGCATCGGCGTCCTTGAGGCCGGCGATCGCCTCCTCGAGTGCGGCGCCGATCGAGGTGTCGCCGTCGGGATACAGGCTTCCCAGGGCGTCCTCGACGATGGCGGCCGACGGCAACTGCTGCAGCGGCAACACCCACTCGGCCTCGGTGTGGAAGGCGAGCACCCCCACCGTGTCCTGCGCGTCGAGGTTCTCGATCGCCCGCGCCACCGCCTCGCGCGAGATGTCGGTCTTGTTGGGGCCGGCCTCGGTCGCCGACGGGCCGCCGCCGAACCCGTCGGGGCGACAGTGGCAGGCACCCATCGAGCCGGAGACGTCGACCACCAGCGCCTGGGCCACCGACGGCCGGCGCTGCGGGTCCTGGATCCGTGCGAAGACCGGCAGCAGTTCCTCGAGGCGGGTGCCGTCGTAGCCACCGACGCCGTAGGACTGCTCGCCGCCGACGACCGTGAGGCCGCGGCCGGCGTCGCGCACGTACGCGTCGAGAGCGACGGCGCCGGCCTCGCCGACCTGGTCGGCGTGGACGTCGACGAGCACGGTCGCGTCGTGGCCGAGCAGGCGGTCCAGCGGCGGGAAACCGGCGCCGATCGCATGCCGGGTGACCGGCAGACCGCCCGCCTCGAGCAGTCGCACCAACTCGTCGGCCTCGCCGGCGCCGTCGGAACCGTCGACGACCAGGACGCTGGCCGGACCCTCGATCTGGACGCCCGCGACGCCGAGGTCGTTGCGGGACTCGACGCTGGCGGCCGACTCCAGCCGGGCCTCGTAGCGGATCGCACCTCCCGCCTCGGAGGTCTCGTCCCCGGAGGCGGCGACCCGGGGCACGCGAACCTCGCTGCGTCCCGGCGGCAACTGGCGCGCCTCCCGGTGGATCTCCTCACCGTCCGCGGTGACGACGACCGTGGCGCCGGCGGGTGCCTTGCCGGTGTTGGTGACCACGACGGTCACGTCGTACGCGTCCCCGATGCGGACGCGCGAGGGAACGCGGACCCCCTCGACGAGGACGTCGGCGGAACCCCCGTCCCCGCCCAGCGGGACGATGTCGACCGGGATCCCCGACTCCTCGAGTTCGCGGATCGCCTGGGCCGCGTCACCGCGGGTCGCGAAGCCGTCGGTCAGCAGCACCACCCGCCGGCGTTGCTGCGATCCCGCGACGCCCTGGGCCAGACGCAGGCCGCGGGCGAGGTCGGTCTCGGTCCCGTCGACCCGCACCGTGAGGGGGCCGCCCGGCGCCTGTTCACGCAACCCGTGCTCGACCTGGGCGTCACGCCCGACCGCCGCCACGGCGAGCCGATCCCCGCGGGCCTGGCCCGCGACCGCCGCGTCGATCCAGGCGTGCGCCTCCTCGCGGGCCGCCGTCGTGGAATCGGAGGCATCCACCACCACCACCACGTCCATGCCGCGACCGGCCGCGTCCCAGCGTGGTTCCGTCAGGGCGAGGACCAGCAGGCCCACCGCGAGACCGCGCAGTGCCGTGGCACGGCGCAGCGCCCGGTCGCGTGTGCCGGCGCGCCGCCATCCCAGCCACAACACCGCCGGGACGACGGCCAGGGCCGCCAGCCAGGCGGGCGCGTCGAGGTGCAGCGGCCACCAGCTCACGACGGCACCTTCGTGCGTGCGCGCGGTGTCGCGGATTCCGCGTCCGGTTCCAGCGCCCGGCGGACCTTGTCGCGGCGGATGTCGCGGCGGCCGGCCAGCCACTGCCGGCCACCCTGACTCCACGCCCACTCGAGCAGCAGCAGGAACAACGCGGTCAGGACCAGGGGCCAGACCACGGTGCGCAGCCCTTCGCCGATCTGCGCCTCGCCGCCCGCGGCGGGCGAGCCGGGTTCGGGGCGTGGCTTCGACAGGTCGCCTTCGTCCAGCGCGGTGGTGACCGGCAGCATCAGCGGGGCGCCCGTCTCGGCGTCCTCCGACCCGGTGAAGCTGATCTGCCACGTGCCGACGGTGTCGACCAGCAGGGTCGGCGCGCCAGGGTCGATGCGCAGCGTGTCGCCACCGGGGGCGGTCGCCGCGATCGAGGTCGTCCCGACCGGGGCTTGCAGGGCCACCACCGAGCCCGCCGGCACGGCGCCGATCCCGGCGCTGCCGCCGGTCAGCCATCGGGTCGCGTTGGCGACCAGCAGCGGCCACGCGGGGCGCAACGGCAGGTCGGAGACGAGCAGGTCGAACGGGACGACCACGGCCGGGGCGTCGCCGATGCGGCCGGCGAAGAGCAGGCCGGCATCGGTCGCCGACGCCAGCGCGGTCAGTTGTGGTGCATCGAGCACGGCGGTGGTGGCGACGGCGAGGCCCGTGAGGTCCACGTCGGCGAGCAGCGCGTGGTCGGTGGCCTGGTAGGTCAGCGCCGGCAGCGCCGCCTCCCCCGTCGAGGCGACGCCGGCCGGCCACCGGGTCGGGGCGACCAGCAGCGTGGGCACCGTCAGCGTCTCGGGCGCGGCGACGCGGTCGACGACCAGCACGTCCACCGCGGTCAACTCGTCGGGCACGCTCGCCGAGGTCTCCACGCGCAACCCCGGCACCGACCCGAGCGCCGCCTGCAGGTAGGTGTTGCCGGGCGTGGCGAGCAGGACGCGCAGGTCCCGGCTCTCGCTCAGCACCGTCGTGGCGACGTCGTCGAATCGCAGTGCGTCGGGCACGACGCCGGTGACGTCCTCGCGCAGGGCGAGCCGAGCGGTCAGCGTCGCTCCCTCGTCCCCGGCGACGGCGGGCACGGTCACCACCACGTCCTCGGTGGTGCGCGGCGCGAGACGCAGGGACTGCTCGAGCACGACCGCCCCGTCGACCTCCAGCACGAGGCGGCCGGTGACCGCGGTCTGGGCGAACGAGCGCACCTGCGCCAGGACCTGGTGCTCGCCGCTGCCGAGCGGCGCGGAGGCGATCCGGGTGATCGCGACGTTGGGCCGGTCCCTGCCCACGGCGCTCACCGTCAGGCCGGGCGGCGCCACCGCCATCGCGTCGGCGGGGACCATCGCGTCGGTGACCAGGTGCACGACGGTGCGCTGGCCCGGCCGCTGCAGCGAGGTCGCCAGCGTGAAGGCGTCGGCCAGGTCGGCCGGAGCGTGCCGGGGCACGATCCCCGCCAGCGTGCGCGCGACCTCGCGGGCGTCGGTCGAGCCCGACAGGGCGATGCGGGCGCGCGGGCCGGCGTCGATGACCGACACCTCCTGGCCCGGTGCCAGGGACGCGGTCAGTTCGGTCGCTTTGCGCCGGGCGAGCTCCGCCCGGCTGGTGCCGCCCTCGTCGGTGAGCATCGAACCCGAGTTGTCCATGACCAGGATCGTGTGGTCGCCCAACGCCACGGGAACCGGGACGGCCGGTCGTGCGAGCGCGAAGGCCAGCGCGAGCAGCGCCAGCAGGACGAGCCAAAAGGTCGCGTCCCCGCGGAAGCGCTGCCACGGCGTCGCGGCCGTGGCGGGGCGGTCGACGGCACGCCACAGGAAGGTGGAGCCGACGACCACCCGGCGGCGCCTCGGCCGCAGCAGGTACCACGCGACCAGTGGCGCGGCCGCGGCCGCCGCGAGCAGTCCGAGGGGCGCGAGCAGTCTCATCGGACCAGCCCGAGTGCCGGCAGTTCCGCCAGCAGCAGCCGGGCGAGGTCGACGTCGGTGGGCACCAGCACGTGGGCGGCGCCGATCGTCGTACACGCGGCCTCGACGGCGTCGAGGTGGGTCCGCAGGGCCTCGGCGTACGCGGCCACCGTGCCCTCATCCCCGCCGGCCTGGACCTCGGCGCCCGTCTCGGCATCGACCAGGCGCACGTCCTCGAGCAGGTGGGGCCGCAGTTCCTCGACGTCGAGGACCTGCAGCACGAGCACGTCCAGGCGGCCGCTGCCCAGGGCGCGGATCGTCGCGTCCCAGTCGTCGTAGAGCAGGTCGCTGATCAGCACGAGTGGACCGCTGGCGGTCGCTCGCGCGGCACGTCCGACCGCGGCGGTCAGGTCGGGCCGGCCGGCCGGTCCTTCGCCGAAGTCGTCGTCACCGGTCGGCTCCCCCGGAGCCGCCGATGCACCGACGGTCTGACCGGTCGTGGCCTGGGTGCCGGGCACGTGCGCACCGCCGGTGCCCTGCAGCAGCAGTCCGGCGTGCGCCAGGGCGCCGCTGCCCCGCGTCCAGCCGCCGCCGAGGCGGTCGGCGTTCGCCAGCGGGTCGTGCTCGGCGAGCCACAACCGCACCCCGTCCCGGGCGCCGAGGACCGACAGTCCGGCCGCGATCTGGTCGGCCACGCGGCGCTTGGGCCCGTACATCGAGGCCGAGCGGTCCAGCACGACCTGAGCCGAGGCGTCGTCCTCCGCCTCGGTGAGGGTGACCTGCAGACGTCCGTGCCGGCGCGAGGCGGACAAATCGATACGTCGTGGGTCGTCGCCGGCCACGTACTCCCGCACGTCGGCGAACTCCACGGAGGCGCCGAGCCGGCTGGAGCGGTGGCCGCCGACGAAGCGGCCGCGAACACGCCGACGCGGCACCAGCTGGTGTCGTCCCAGCTGGGCCACGAGTCGCGGCGTGAGCAGCATGGCTCCTCCGGCCCCGGTCAGGCGGGAACGCGCGGTGCCGGTACCGCGTCCAGCACGGCAGCAACCACGTCATCCGTCGTGACGCCCGCGATCAGGGCCTCGTAACCCAGCACCAGTCGGTGGCGCAGGCAGGCCGCCGCGGCCTCGCGGACGTCCTCCACCGAGGCCTGCAACCGGCCGTCGAAGAGCGCGCGCACCTTGGCCGAGAGCACCAGGGACTGGCCGCCGCGGGGCGACGCGCCGTTGGTCACGTAGCGCACCACCGCTTCGGGAGCCGTCGGCCGGTTCGCGTGGGTCGCCTCGACCAGTTCGGCGACGTGACGCAGCACGTGCGAGGCCATCGGGACCTCGCGCACGAGCCGGATGGCCGCGAGGAGGTCGTCGGTGCCGGCAACGGGCTCGACCACGGCCTCGGTGGAACCGGTGGTGCGCACCAGGATCTCCACGAGGTCGTCGGCCGAGGGGGTCGGCACCAGCACCTTGGCCATGAACCGGTCGAGCTGGGCCTCGGGCAGCGGATAGGTGCCCTCCATCTCGATGGGGTTCTGGGTCGCCATGACGAAGAACGGCTGCGGCAGGTCGCGGGTCACACCGCCGACCGTGACCCGTCGCTCGGCCATGGCCTCGAGCAGCGCGGACTGCGTCTTCGGCGTGGCACGGTTGAGCTCGTCGGCGAGCAGCAGCTGGGTGAAGACGGGCCCCGGTTCGAACGAGGTGTGCCAGCCCGCACCGCCGGTCCCGCCGTCACCGCCGAGCACCGTGGTCCCCACCACGTCGGCCGGCAGCAGGTCCGGCGTGCACTGCAGCCGCGTTGAGTCGAGTGACAAGGTCTGCGCCAGGGTGCGTAGCAACACGGTCTTGCCCAGACCCGGCACCCCCTCGAGCAGCACGTGCCCGCCCGCGAAGAGGCAGGCGAGGACGTCGCGCACCAGTGCGTCCTGACCCACGATGACGCGGCGAAGCTGTGCTTCGACGTCGGCGGTCAACTGGGCGAAGCGGTCCGGTTCCATGCTTGCTCCTCGGTGCGCTCAGCGTGCGAGCTGGTCGAAGTAGTCCCGCACGAGGTCGCGACGTCCCACGGGGAAGCCGGGACGCTCGATCGTGCGGGTGGCGAGGTCGCGGTAGGTACCGAGGACGTCGAGGTAGGGCACGAGCGCGTCACTGACCTCGCCGGGCCCGAGCCCCTTGCCCACCTGGGCGTCGGGACCGACGCCGGAGTCCTGGCCGCCGAGGTGCCACTCGTCGTCCTCGCCACCGACCCGCGGTGGCGCGAAGACGGTGTCGAGCTCCGGCCCGTCGCCGTGGGCGCCCTGACCGGTGGGGTCCTGGACCTGGCCGTTGCCGGTCATGCCGTCGCCGGGCTGGCCACCCGGCCCACCCTGGCCCCCACCGCCGCCACCGCCCTGTCCCTGGCCTTGTCCCTGGCCTTGTCCCTGGCCTTGTCCCTGGCCTTGTCCCTGGCCTTGTCCCTGGCCTTGCCCTTCGCCTTGCCCTTGGCCCTGCCCTTGCCCTTGCCCTTGGCCCTGTCCCTGTCCTTGGCCTTGTCCTTGTCCCTGCCCTTGCCCCTGGCCGCGCGCGGCGTCCCGCAGGTTGCCCTGGGCCTGCCCGAGCACCCCGTCGGTCGCCTCCAGGGCGCCCTGACCGGCCGCCGATGCGACCGCGGACCCGACGGCGCCCGACGCGGACGAGATCGCACCGCCGGCGGCGACCTGGTCGCCGGCGTCGAGGGCCTCGGCCGCGTCCGCGAGGGCGTCGGCGATCTCGGGTTGGCCGGCGGCGATGGCTTCGGAGAGTTCCCTCAGGCGGTCGGCGAGGGCCCCCGGGTCCGGCACGTCGCCGGCGGCGAGTGCACCCGCGAGGGCGTCGAGCTGCGCACGGACCGAGTCCCCGGCGGCCAGCGGCTCGCGGCCGAGCTCCCGTGCGAGACCGTCGAGGGCGGCCCGTTGCCCGTTGCGGTCGGGGTCGAGTTCGCGGGCCAGCTCGGCGCGCGCCGCGGCCAGCTCCTCCAGCGCCTGCTCCAGGGTGCGGCCGTCGAGCTGCTCGGCGACCTCCTGCAGGCGCTCGGCCGCCGCCGCACCCGGCTCGCCCAACTCGGCGAGCTCGTCGGCGGCCCGTTCCAGGTCCTCGGTGACGCGCTCGACGGCGGCGGCCTCGCGCGCACGCCGATCGCGCTCACCGGCGTGGGGGTCGGGCGCGGCGGCCAGCGCGGCCACGGCGAGCACCAGCACGAGGGCGGCGACCAGCCACCGTCCCTCGGGGCGATGGGCGGGAGGCAGCGTGCGCACGCCCGCGGCGGCGGCGTCGGCCTCGACGAGTTGTCGTCGCGCCAGCCCGTCGAGACCTCCGCGTTCCTGTCCGACGGTGCGCAGCTCCAGGGCCGTCCGGTAGCGGTCCTTGGCGCCCAGGAGGCCGTCGACGGCGGCGGCGGCGACCTCGCCCGGGACCGGGCGCAGCGCAACCGCGGCCAGCGCGACGACGACGGCGGCCGCACAACCGGCGAGCACGAGCGTGGTCACCGGTGGCAACAGCACCAACCAGGCGAGCAGGCTCCAGACGAGGGCGACACCGGCTCCGACCGTGACGACCGGCCCGACCCGGTCGGCCAGCCGCACCCGCCGGATCCGGCGGCGGCCGCGCGCGACCAGGGCGTCCAGGCCGGGGGTCCGCGGAACGGGAAGGGTGTCGTCACGGACGGTCGTCGGTGTGCGCATGTCAGGCCTCCCGGACGCCGTCGCGCGGCCCCAGCGCCCGCGTCGCCGACCACAGCGCGAGGCCGCCGAGCACCGCGTAGACCGCCAGCGTGATGGGCCACACGGTCGGACGGGCCGGCTCGACGAGATCGCCCTCGACGAACCCGCCGCCGAACGCGGGGTCGACCATGACGCCACCGCCGATGCCGACCCCACCGAAGGCCGCGTCGCCCGGCAGTGCGGCCGCGAACGGGGTCAACACCGAGGGCAGGCCGCCCGCGAAGGAGGACCGCGTCGACGACCCCGTCGCGTCGGCGAGCGCGTAGAACGGGTTGGCGTACATGGCGACGGGCCGGTAACCCTCGCGCAGGTCGAAGTCCCGGGCGGCGAACTCCGCGAACGCGGCGATCAGCGTGCCGATGACCAGGCACAGCACCAGGCCGTAGGTGAGCACGACCGCTCCGGTGGTGCGTCGGGTCCTGGCGGACACGCCGATCGCCATCGCCGCGATGCAGATCGCGACGACCAGCACCACCAGCAGCCCCTTCAGCAGGTCGCCCAGCGTCGCACCGCCCAGCACGAACGCGGTCGCGGCGAGCGGGGCCGTCACCAGCACCAGCAGCACGGTCCAGGCCGACGAGGCGCCGAGCTTGCCGAGCACGATGCCCCACGGGCGCAGCAAGGTGATCCGCAGCAGTCCCAGGGTGCGTCGCTCGCGCTCCCCGGCCAGTTGCGCCGCCGCGTATCCCGGCGCCACGAACAGGACCAGTCCGAGCACCCCGGCGAGCAGGTTCTCGAGCAGGAAGCGGCCGAGGACCGGTCCGCTCGCGGTGACCGGCGCCCATCCGTTCATGGCCTGCTGTTCGAGGTAGCTGGTCGCCAGCCATCGTGCCAGCAGCAGCAGTCCGCCCAGCAGGCCGAGATAGGCGGTCAGTACGACCGCCGCCCGCGGCCCACGCCAGCGCTCGAGCAACTCGCGGCGCAGCACCGGGTTGAGCGTCGGCGCCCTCATCGGCTCGCTCCCTGGTCGATCATCGGATGACCCCTTGGGTGACGGACAGGAACAGGCGCTCGAGTCCGCCGCGGTCCTCCCGGAAGTCGGCTACCCGTACGCCGGCGGCGACGAGTGCGACGAGCAGGTCGGCGGCCGCATCCTCGCCGCCGGCGACCTCGCAGCGCAGGCGTCCGTCGGCGAGGCTGGTCAGGACGCCGCTGGCGCCGGCGACCTGCGCCGCCGCGGCGAGGGCCTCCTCGCCGCCGAGTACCCGCACCGTCACCGTGTGGGCGGTCTGGACCGCGCCGCGGATCTCGTCGGGGGTCCCTTGGGCGAGGACCTTGCCGGCCTCGACGATCGCAACGCGGTCGCAGAGCTCGTCGAGCTCGGCCAGGATGTGCGAGCTGATCACGATCGTCACGCCCTGGACGGCCAGTTCCTTGACGATCTCGCGCAGTTCGACGCGTGCGCGCGGGTCCAGCCCGGAGGCCGGCTCGTCGGCCACCAGCACCTGGGGGTCGTGCACCAGGCCCCGTGCCAGCGACAGGCGTTGCTGCATGCCGCGCGAGAGCCCGGCGACGTCGGTGTCCGCCTTGTGCCCGAGCTCGACCAGCTCGAGCAGCGCCGCGACCTGCTCGGCGCGCTGCTCGCGCGGCACCTCGTAGGCGTGGGCGAAGAAGTCGAGGTACTCCGCGCAGCTGAGGCCGTCGTAGAGTCCGAACGTGTCGGGGACGTAGCCCACCTTGCCGCGGACGGCGCGTGGCTCGGTCACCGGGTCGTGCCCCAGGACGTCGATCGTGCCCGCGTCGGGACGCAGCAGGGTCACGGTCGCCAGCATCGTGGTGGTCTTCCCGGCGCCGTTGGGCCCGACGAGTCCGAAGACCCCGCCCTGGGGGACGTCGAGGTCGAGCGCGTCGACCGCGTTCAGGCTGCCGTAGCGCTTGGTGAGCCCGCGCACCGTGACGGCTGCGGGGGCCGACGGCGGCGGAGGTGGCGGCGGTGCGGCGGCCTCGTTGACGAACGGCACGCTCATGCTGCTCCCTCCGCGCCGAGGCCCCGCTGCCCGAAGGGCAGGAACCCGACGTTGCGCGCCCGGACGAGCACGTCACCGAGCGGCGAGACCACCCGCGCCGGGTCGGCGCGGTCGTCGGCGTCGAAGACCGTGTCGGCGGCCACCCAACGGGCCTCGACGCGGTCGTAGATCTCGAACCCCGACTCCGGGGGGCCGTCGTCGCCGGGCTCGGCGTCCGAGATGCGCTCGGCCACCTGGCACGAGCCGTCCTCGAAGCAGGCCTCGACGCGCGTGTCGTCGCCGCCGCACTCACGCGAGTTGGGCGGGCAGGCGACCTGGTCGCCGCAGCGTTCCTCGGGTTCGGACTCGTTGCCGTCCGCGTCGATCTCGGTCACCTCGAAGCAGCCGTTGCCCCAGGGGTCGGCCATGCCCATGTCCATCGGGCGCACGGCGCCGCCCTCGTCGAGCGTCGACACCAACGTGCCGATCGCCTCGGGGTCCGGCAGGCGGAACCGCAGCACCGCCTCGGACTCGCCGTCCACCGACAGCGGGTGCTGCCGCCACGGCGTCCACACGCCTCGGCGCAGGAGGTCGCGACGCACCTCGTGGGGCAGCACGGTGTCACCGTGGTGCTCGGGAGTGACCCCCACCGCGACGAACGAGCCGCGATCGTCGACCTGGCCGCGCACGCGGGGGGAGGTCAGGCCGAGGTCGTCGGTGGTGGCGGCGGTCACCCAGACGGTGCCGGGACTGCGGTCGAGCACGTTCCAGGCCAGCAACCGCTCGGCGACGCCCGGACCGGGCACCTCGCCGTCGACCTGGCGGCCCCGGTCACCGAGCATCCGCATCCCGCGGTCACCGGGGGCGCGGGGAAGGGCCGCTTCGAGATCGTCGACCGTGATCGTGCGCTCCTCGCCGGGGGCGAGGGTGCCGACTTCAGCGACGGCGGTGGCGGCCAGGACGGTGACGGCCTCCAGCGTGGCGTCGGTGCGGTTGGCGAGCGTCACCTCGAGCACGCCGTCGTCGAACGTGGCGGCGACGTCCATCGGGGGTGCGACGGCGGCGGGCCCGTAGGCGATCGCGGTCGTGGTCTGCAGTGCCTCGAGGTGGGTACTGAAGGTGGTGTCCTGGCCGTCGAAGGCGTTGAACGAGAGGGTCTCGGTCCAGAAGGAGCCCACCATGCCGTCGCGTTGGCCCGGATAGACGATCTGCTGCGTGCCGCGGGAGGGCGCCTGCAGGCTCAGCGCAGTCACCTCCTGCCCGACACCGTCGAGCCACCAGGCCGCACGCGTCACCGGGGTGGAGGAGGGCCCGCCGCTGGTGGCGGTCAGCGCCGCGATCGCGGTGAACACCAACGTCACCGCGGGAACGGTGACCCAGGTCAGCTCGCGGCGACCGAGGCGACGGACCACGAGCGCGTTCACCGGTCCGACGAGCAGGAGGTAGACCAGCAGGAACAGCAGGGCGCCGGTCATCCCCGGCAGGGTCGAGACGCCGCCGAACAGCCGGTTGCCGAGGTCGCCCTCGTCGAACGAGCCCAGCGGCATGCCGAGGTCGGCGCGCGGGTGGAAGATCTGGCTCCAGACGTCCGCCTGGTCGCCGGGACCGCCCTCGCCGGGAGCGCCCGCGACGGCGATGACGCGGCCCCGTCCGGCGGGGACGGCGGCGATCCACGTCTGGCTGCCTCCGCCGGACACGCCGAGGTCGGCCGGGGAGGCCGACCACGCGGCCTCGGTGGGCGTCAAGGCCACGCCGCCGTCGCCCGCGTCGGTGAGGCCCTCGATCGGGGTCCAGGGCAGTGGCAGCGTCCCGTCGCCGGGCCGCAGCGAGACGACCAGGTCCAGGCCGGTGGCTGCCGCGACCGCGAGCGCGTCGCGCTGGTCGTCACTGAGCGCGGCCAACTGCGTCGCGGACACCACGAGCGCGTCGAGTGCGTCGAGTGCGCGAGGTCCGAGGTCGATGACGGCGGGATCGACCCGCACCCCACGCACCGGACGGTCCAGGCCGGCGACGTTGAGCGGACGTGGCAACGCGGGCTCGGCCGCGATCCCACCGACGACCACGTCCTCACCGGCACCGCCGCCCGCCCGCGGCAGGGTGATGCGGGTGCCGGCCGAGGAGACGAAGGACGCCTGCACCTCGTCGGCCGGGGGCAGGAGCAGGTGGAACACCTTGGTGGCGCCGGCGGACACCTCGACGTCGCGAACGGCACCACCACGCGAGGCGCCGAGGCCGCCGACCTCCAGCCGCCCGGCGATCGGGACCTGTGGCGAGAACTCGACCTCGAGCAGGGTCCAGGCGCCGGAGCCGGTTCCGCGACCGAAGCCCGCCGTGACGGTGGCGCCGAGGTCGATGCGCCGCAACTCGGGTTCCTGCGCCGCCGCCGAGGACCACGGGACGACGGCCGCGAGCACGGCGAGCGCGACCACGGCGGCCAACCGCCGTGTCGACGCTGCGTGCACGCCGGACCAGATCCTCGACCCAGATCGCACCCCGACCCCTTGCTCCACGTGCGCGTCCCGCCGGCGCCTCGTCGGCTTGGACGCCTCGAACCCCGTCCCGGTTGCGCGACCGGGACGTGATCGTCGCACACCGCACACCGGTCGGACCGCTGGTGCGGCGGTCGCCCGGCTCACGTGCGCCGTGCGAGACTCCCTCCTCCGGGAACGATCTCCGACGGAGGGCAGCGCACCCATGGGGAAGGCCGAGCGAGAGACACCGGCGGGGCGCGTCGGCGGCGCGTCTCCCGAGGCCGTCGACGCGGCCAGCGTCCTGCTGCTGCGCGACGCCCGAGACGGCGCCGGCCTCGAGGTGTTGATGCTGGAGCGTCACCTGCGGGCGGACTTCGCGGGCGGCGCGCTCGTCTTCCCCGGGGGCAAGGTCGATGCCACCGACTGCGGCTTGGACGCCGCACGCTGGATCGGCGACAACCCCGCCCGCTGGCGGCAGCGGCTGGGCGCGACGTCGTCGGCCGCCGCTCAGGGCCTGCTGGTCGCCGCCGTGCGCGAGACCTTCGAGGAGGTCGGGGTCTTCCTGGGCCGACGTGAGGACGGCGCGCCGGTCACCGACGAGGACCTGCGATCGCGCTCCTTCGTCGCCGCCCGCCACCGTCTTTGCGACCGGACCCAGGCCTGGGACTGGCGCCGCTGGCTCGAGGACGAGGCGCTGGTGCTCGACCTGCGCCGGCTGCGGTTCTACTCCTGGTGGGTGACGCCCGAGGGCCAGCACCGCCGCTTCGACACGCGGTTCTTCGTCGCCAAGCTGCCCTCCGGCCAGACCCCGACGGCCGACGACGTCGAGAGCACCGAGGTGAGCTGGATCCGCCCGCGTGAGGCCATCGAGGCCCACGAGCGCGGCGACGCCGTGGTGATCTTCCCGACGCGGCGCAACCTGCTCCAGCTCGACGAGTTCGCCTCGGTGGACGAGGCGTGGGCGGCCGTCACCGCCGACGCGGTCGACCAGCGGCGGATCCAGCCCACGATGGTGCGGGACGGCGACGAGATCCTGGTGCAACATCCCGACGGGGGTCCCGCCGAGCCGATCTGACACGGCGCAGGCGCACGCCCGACGGCCGCTCAGCCAGGCCAACGACGGTGGATTGGTCCCTGGCGGGGCGCGCAGTTCGCACGAAAACCGTGCGGTAGGCGTGACGCCGTGCACGCACCCCCTTCCGTCGGACACCGGCCGGCGGTAACCTTCCCGTTACCTCCTTCTGAGGGAGACGGAGCGGGAGCCGTCAGGGCGGGAGAGGTGAGCGGCGGTCCGGAGACGGGCCGCCGCTCCCGTGTGTCCGGCCCGAGCCGCAGCGCTGCGTAGGCTTCCCACCCATGAGCGATCGCCCTGCCGCCCCCGTCGATCCGCGCACCGACTGGGGACTCCCGGCTCCCGGTGGCATGCCCCCCGTCGCGGCACTGGACGAGGTGACGACCCGGGTGCTCGCGCCCAACCCTTCGCCGATGACCCTCGACGGGACCAACACCTACCTGTTGGCCGCGCCCGCGAGCGGGGTCGCCGTCGTGGTCGATCCCGGTCCCGAGGACGTCGAGCACCTGCGGCGCGTGGAAGCGGCGCTCGGGGCGCTCGACGCCGAGGTCGGACTCCTCGTCGTTACCCACCACCACCACGACCACGCCGCTGCCGCCGCGGGGTGGTCCTTGCACTTCGGCGCGACCGTGGCGGCCGCCGACCGCGAGCTCGCCGGCCCGGACGGCCGGCTCCTGGCCGACGGCGACGTCGTCGACGTCGCCGGGCTCGCGCTGGAAGTCGTCGCCACGCCGGGGCACACCGCGGACCACGTGTCGCTGCGCACGCCGACGGGGGCCGTCCTGACCGGCGACCACGTGCTCGGTCGGGGCACCTCGGTGGTGGCGCATCCGGACGGGAACCTGGCCGCCTACCTGCACTCGTTGCGGCGCACCATCGCGCTGGGACCGGACGCGCTCTACCCCGGGCACGGCCCGGAACTCACCGTGGACGCACAGGCCGTGTTGCGCTACTACGCCGAACACCGAGCGTTCCGGCAGGCACAGCTGGTGGCCGCGCTCGACGAGGGTCCGGCCACCGCGGCGCAACTCGTCGCCCGCATCTATGCCGACGTGGATCGCCGCCTGTGGCCGGCCGCGGAGGCGTCGACGCGCGCGGCGCTGGAGCTGCTGCACGCGCGGGGCGAGATCGCCTGGCACGACGGGGTCGCGACCGTGCTTCCCTGAGCCGGTCACGAGCGGCCACCGACGTGTCAGGGTCACCGACGCAGGGTCGTGACCGGCCGCGGAGCGGACCGGGTCCGGCTGATTGCATGCGGATGCGCCCGCTGTCGGTCTCCCGGGCGCAGGAACGAGACGGTCTGAGCAGCATCCGCGGGCGTATCGCCGTCATGGCCGCCCTGGCCATGACGGTTCCCGCGTGCGCGGGTGAGGCCGAGATCCCGGAGTTGACCGCCCGTCCGGTTCCCGCTCCCGCCGAACTCGACCTCGTCCCGGCACTGCCGGACTGGCGAGGGTCGCAGCCGGCCCCGCCGGACGCTGCGTCGACGCCCGCCCCTGCCGGCGAGCCGTCGCTGGATCCAGCCGAGGAGCCAGGGAGCGTCACTCCGTCGTACGACGCCCAGCGGGCCGCCTTCCTGTACGCCCACGTCGAGGACGTCGAGGAGGCGGACCACCTCGCCTACGACCTCGTCGGCGACGGCGTGCCCGAACTGGTGGTGGTGGCGCGCGCGGGTGCCGCGGGCCTGGACGTGACCCTGGCGGCCTGGAACGGGGAGGACTACGCGGCGGTGGGAAACGTCACCGTCCCTGCCGCGCCGGAGCGGCTGGGCACCCCGGTCGCCCGTGACCTGACCGGCGACGGGCGTCACGAGGTGGTGGCGCCGTTCGTCGACGAGGCGGGGGCCGCCGCAGTGACGTTGCGGGTCGCCGAGGACGGCGCCCTGCTGGTGTTCGACGCCTGTCCGATCGACGCGCCGCAGCAGCACCGACTGCGCCTGAAGGCCTCGCGGGACGCCACCGAGGTGACGTTCACCTGCGACGGCGCACGCGACGGCGCGCGCGCCGAAGCCGCCGCGACGGTGCTGCGATGGCGGGACGGCCTGTTCGTCGCCATGCCGGAGGACGCCGACGCGCCGGCGGTGTCCGAGGCGCCCGACCAGCGTCCCGGCCCGCCGGGACACACCCCGCCAGGCCAGTCGGACGACCGGGGTCGGGAGATCGCCCCCGGGCAGCGACCCATGGACGACGACGGGGACGAGCCGGGCCGCCGGCGTGGCCATGGCCCCGCCGACGAGCGCGGGCGCGGCGAGGCCTCCGACCGCGACTGACGCGCGCGGGCCGGCGGGTGGGCCGGTCGGATCGTCTGGCGACGCCTGTCGGGTCAGGCCACGTTGGTGCGTCGCGTGCGAGGGATCCCGGCCTGCTTGAGGACGGCGGCAGGAACGCCCGCTTCCCGCCATGCGGTGTAGGTGATGCCCTTGCGTTCGGAGTATTCGGCGGCGGATTCGACGAAGCCCTTTTCGAGCGTCTCGAGGTCGACGTCCTCGTCCATACCGACGAGGCGTTCTTCGAGGTCGAGGCGGCGCTGGATGAGATCGACCCGCTTCGCCGGGTTCGGTTCGGCGTCGATCTTCTGCTGGACCTCGTCGATGCGCGCCTTGACCGTCTCGCTGTCCATGCGCCGGCCCGGCTTGCGGTCCTGCTCCAACGCCGCGAGATAGTCGCGAACGGCACGACCCTGTTCGCGCCCCTTGGCGAGCGCTGCCTTGTGGTCGTCACTCATCTTGCGTGCCATGAAGCGATCCTTTGGCGACCCCCGTACGAGTCTGCCAGGAGGACGATAGCACGCGACCTATTTCAGCTGATCAGGTCCCGAGCCGGCGCTCCATGCATCGGGATGGCGCTCGGGAGACGCAGGACGAACTTGCTTCCCGTGGCGCCAGCGGCATCTTCGAGTTCGAGACTGCCGTGCATCGCCTGCGCCAGCCGGCGGGCGATGAACAGCCCCAGACCGACACCGCCGGTGCGCATCGTCAGCGGATCCTCGAGGCGATGGAACTGCTCGAAGACGTGCTCGCGATGCTCCCGTGGGATGCCCGGACCCGAGTCGATGACGCGAATGCAGATGTCGTCGTCGAGCTGTTCGAGCGTCACCTCGACCGGCGTGTCCTCGGGTGAATAGCGGCAGGCGTTGTCGACCAGCGCGTTGACGATCTGCCGGGTGCGCTCGGGGTCGGCGAGGGCTTCTCCTGTGCCCGGTGCGGCCGTAAAGGCGAGCGTTCGGGTCGGTTCTCGGTCGGCGAAGGAGGCGACGGTGGCCTCGAGCACGGGCTGCAGGTCGACCGGTGCCGGGTGCACCAGATCGTCGAGGTCGTGTTGGTCCAACCGGGTGACCAGCAGCAGGTCCTCGACCACCGCGGCGAGGTGGTCGGAACGTTCGACGATGTGTTCGAGTGCATCCTGTCGGCTGGACGCATCGAGTTGGTCGCCCTTGCGCAGGAGCACGGAGGCAAAGCCGCGGATGGGCGTCAATGGCGTGCGCAGTTCGTGCGACACCCTCGCCACGAAGTCGCCACGCAGCCGCTCGAGTTCGCGCTGCCGTGAGACGTCACGGACGACGATCACGTCGCCGATGCAGCGGCCCCGGTCGTCGAAGATGAGCGAGTGGTTCTCGCGCACCGCATGCGCGCGGCCGTCGACATGACGGATCCGGGCGTCGAGGGCGCGATGCTGCGCGCCGCGATGGGCGCTGTCGATGAGCCAGCGCCCCGTGACGCGGGTCTCGCCCTCGCGCAGGGACTCGGTCAGGACGCGCGACACCGGACGGGACACCACCCGCTCGGCGGAGAGCCCGGTGAGCTCCTCCATGGCCGTGTTCCAGACCTGGATCGTCCCGTCACGGTCGAGCAGGATGATGCCGTCGGTCGTGCCGTCGACGACCCGGGTCAGGCGGTCGCGGTCCACACGGACGCGCCCGAGCAGGTCGGCGGTGCGGCGGGCACCACGGGCGGCCAGGTAGACCGCCGCGGCGGGGACGAGGACGAAGCCGGCCAGCGCCGGCTCGAGGACGAGCAGTGCGGCCAGCACGACCCCGATCGCGGCGGTGCCGAGCGAGAAGCTTGCCGAGAGCGGGAGCTGCTCGACCAGGCCCTCCCGGGCGTTCGGCTCCGCGATCGACAGCAGGCCGAGCATGGCGACGGCGTTGACGGCCACGTAGACGGCCATCCCCAGCAGGGCGAACAACACCGGCCGCCCGTTGACCAATGGACCGATCGGGGGTGCGAAGTGCACGATGGTGGCCGCCAGCGCGGCGCCCACCATGGCCTGGGCGGTGTTGAAGCTGACCTTGATGAGGTCGGGGACGCGCGAGGCCTGTCCGGCCATCATGCCAAGCCCCGTCGCCACGACGGCTTCGGTGGGGGCGACCAGGAGCAGGCCGGCCGTGATGGCGACCTCGACGAGGGTGATGGCGACGTCGGAGTGCTCGAAGGTGAAGCGCAGCTCCACGCGTTCGGCGACGGCGACGCCGACCACCAGCGCGAACAGCGGCACGAAGTCCGGCGCCGCGGCATTCGTGAGCACGATGACGCCGCCGAGGGACGCGACCCCCAGCAGGACGCAGAACGCGACGTAGCGCTCGAGCTTGGCGCTGATGCGGACGGCCCCTCGCGACTGGCGTGGTCTCAGATACGAACCGACCGGCCCACCCCGTGGGATGTGACCGGCCGGTACTTCGGTGTTGCGGTGGCTTGGTGCGTCGATCAGGTCCAGCTGATGCCGCGCGTCCAGCTGATGCCGGGTGCGGCGGTCCAGCTGATGCCACGGGTCCAGCTGATGCCGGGTGCGGCGGTCCAGCTGATGCCGCGAGCGTTGGTCCAGCTGATGCCCTGCGCGGCGGTCCAGCTGATGCCACGCGTCCAGCTGATACCGGGTGCGGCGGTCCAGCTGATGCCACGGGCGCTGGTCCAGCTGATGCCCTGTGCGGCGAGTTGCGCGCCGCTGCTGGTCCAGCTGATGCCGTTGGGTGCCGCCGCGACCTCGTCGGCGGCGCTGGCGCCGATCCCGGCCAGCATGCTGCCGGCGAGTGCAGCGATGACGACGAGTGCACGCCAGCGGACGACCCGAGTTCCGTTGCGACGATCCATCGCGTGCTCCTTGTCCTTGCCCCCGAATGACGCGAGGGCACTCCCCGGCAGGAAATCTAACGCAGCGTACAGTGTCGTCACACTGCGTGACCGTTAAGATTGACCGCCCAGGTTGGCATTTCGGCGTCTTGCACCGCGGGAAGTCGCCGTGTAGGGCATGTCTAGCGCCAAACGAGCGGCACCGCCACCAGAATCGTGGCGAGGCTGATGACGGCCATCGGCAGGCCGAGCCGCCAGTAGTCGCCGAAGCGGTAGCCACCGAGGCCGTAGACGATCGTGTTGGTCTGGTAGCCGATCGGCGTCAGGTAGGACGACGACGCGGCGAGGGCCACGGCGACCGCGAACCCGGTCGGCTCGGCGCCGACACGCTGTGCGACGTCCAACGCGATCGGCAGCATCAGGGCGGCAGCGGCGACGTTGGTGAGCAGCTCGGTCAGCACCATGGTCCCGATCGCCACCAGTGCCAGTGCCACCATCGGACTGGTCGTGACGGCCGCGCCTTCGATCGCGGCGGCCAGCGCCTCCGACAGGCCGGATGCGGCGATCGCCTGGCCGAGCCCGATGGCGGCCGCCACGATCAGCAGCACGTCGAGGTCGAGCGCGTCGATGGCGCGGGTGAACCGGATCGCGCGGGTGGCAACAAGCACGGTGCATGCGAGCAGGATGGCGCTGAGGACCGGCAGGGCGCCGGTCGCCGCCAGCACGACCATGGCCGAGAACGTCGCCAGCGTCAGCCAGCGGTAGCGCGGCGACGACATGCCGTCGGCCCGGTCGTCGTGGGGAACGAGCAGGGCGAAGTCCCGGTGCCCGTTCCAGCGCTCGGCGAACCCGGGATCGCCCAGCAGCAGCAGCGCATCACCGGCCCGCAGTTCCACCGTCCCCAGCTTGCCGTCCACGCGCTCGCTGGCACGGTGCAGGGCGATGACGGCGCCGCCGTAGCGCCCCCGGAACGACACCTCCTTCAACGTCGATCCCACCAGCGCCGACGTCGACCCGACGACGCACTCGGTCAGTCCGTGGCCGTCGCCGTCGAGGACCTCGATCTGTGCGCGCTCGGCTTCGACGAGGCCCGGCCGGGTCAGGAGGTCGCGCACGGCGGCGATGTTGCCCACGAAGACCAGTTCGTCCCCCCCGTGGAGCACCGTGTCGGGCGCGGCGGGTCGCTGGCCGTCGGGATGGCGACGAACTGCGGCGAGGAAGGTGCCGGGCAGGTCGCGCAGGTGCGCCTGCGCCACCGTGCGCCCGTCCACGGGCCCCGACGGTAGGACCTGCAACCGCAGCGTGTAGTCGCGCTCGTGGGCGGCGAGGAGTTCATGCGGCGTGCGGCGGTCCGGCAGCAGCCGTGGCGCCAGCACCACCAGCGCCGTGCCACCCACGACCGCCAGGGGCAGGCCGGCCGGGGTCAGTTCGAAGAAGCGCAGCCCGGGCTCGCCGGCCGCCTGCAACATGCCGGAGATCACCAGGTTGGGTCCCGTCCCGATCACCGTCAGCGTCCCGCCGAGGATGGCGGCGAACGACAGGGGCATCAGCAGCTTGGTCGCGGCCACCCCGTTGCGTTCCGCCCAGCCGCGGATGACCGGTGCCCCCGCCGCGACCAGTGGGGTGTTGTTCAGGAATCCCGACAGGCCGATGACCGGGGGCACGAACCGCAGCAGCGCCCCGTGCGCGCCCCCGGACCCGTCGCCGAGGAATCGTCCGATCACGCCGTCGATGCCGGCGTGGTCCCGTACGGCCCGCGCGACGACGAAGAGCCCGGCGATCGAGATCGTGGCGGGGTTGGCCAGCCCCAGGAATGCCTGCTCGGCCGGGAGGATGCCGACCAGGACGCACGCGACGAGTGCGCCGACCATGGCGGCAGCCGGCGCCACCACCTCGCGGACCAGCGCCAGGACCAGCACGAGGAGGATGGCGGCTGCCAACCAGCCCTCGAGGCCGATCACCGGACGTCGGTGAAGCCGCGATCGGCCAGCAGGCGGAGCACGGCCTCGACGCACTGCTCGAGCGTGAGCGAGCCGGTGTCGAGGTGGAGGTCGGGTGCCTGGGGTGCCTCGAACCTGCTGGTGACGCCGGGCAGGTGGGCCAGCTCGCCCCGGTCGGCCGCCGCGTACAACCCGTTCGGGTCGCGTGCACGCCGGACGGCGTCCGGCGCGTCGAGGAACACCTCGAGGTGGCGGTCGGCGCCCAGCAGGTCGCGGATGCGGGCGCGGACCTCGGCCTGCGGGGCCTGGACGGCGATGAGGGTGATCAGCCCGTGGCGTGAGGCGAGCGAGGCGATCTCGGCGGCACGGCGCAGGTTCTCGGAGCGGTCCTCGTTGGAGAAGCCGAGGTCACGGCTGATGCCGAGGCGGAGGTTCTCGCCGTCGAGCCGCAGCACGCTGCGGCCGCGGTCGAACAGGCGACGCTCGACCGCTGCGGCGATCGTCGACTTGCCGGTGCCGGTCATGCCGGTCAGCATCACCGTCACGGGCCGCTGGAGCAGCCGCGCTTCGCGTTCCGTCGAGGTGATCTCCGAGCGGTGTCGCGCGAGGCCGGCCGGTGGGGTGCGGTCCCATCCGGAGGCAGCGCCCACGATCATCCCGGCGGCGACCGTGCGGTTGGTCAACCGGTCGACGAGGATGAACGAGCCGGTGGTGCGGTTGTCGCCGTAGGGGTCGAACAGCAACTCGCGGTCCGCCGACAGCACGCAGCGGGCGACGTCGTTGAGCTGGAGCCGTTCGGCCGGTTCGTGCTGCAGGGAGTTGACGTCGATGCGGTGCGTGATCGCGGTCAGGGACGCGTTGGAGACCCCGTTGACCGACAGCAGCACGTACTGGCGACCCGGAACGGCCGCTTCCTCGGCCATCCACACCAGTCGGGTGTCGATCTCGTGCGCGCGCTCGGGCGGATGCGCGGCATCCACCAGCAGGTCCCCGCGCGAGACGTCGATCTCGTCGGTGAGGGTGAGCGTCACGGCCTGGCCGGGGCGGGCTTCCTCGAGGTCGCCGTCGAAGGTGACGATGCGCTCGATGCGCGACCGCATCCCCGACGGCAGGGCAAGCACCTCCTGGCCGGGTCGCACCACCCCGGCCGCGATCGTGCCGGCGAAGCCACGGAAGTCCAGGTCGGGCCGCTGTACCAGCTGGACGGGGACGCGTACCCGCTCCAGGTCCTCGTCGGCCGCGACGTCGACGGTCTCGAGGTGCTCCAGCAACGGCGGCCCGTCGAACCAGTCCATGCGGGACGAGCGTTCCACGACGTTGTCGCCGACCAGGGCCGACATGGGCAGGAAGTAGGGCGCCGGCAGGTCGAGCTCGGTCGCGAACGCCCGGTAGTCGCGGCAGATGTCCTCGAACCGGTTGCGCTCGAGGCCGACGAGGTCCATCTTGTTCACCGCGACCACGACGTGCCGGATGCCGAGGAGCGAGGCGAGGTAGGAGTGTCGTCGGGTCTGGTCGAGCACCCCGTGGCGGGCGTCGACGAGAATCACCGCAAGCTGCGCCGTCGAGGCACCGGTCACCATGTTGCGGGTGTACTGCAGGTGGCCGGGCGTGTCGGCGATGATGAACTTGCGTCGCGCGGTGGAGAAGTAGCGGTAGGCGACATCGATCGTGATGCCCTGCTCCCGCTCGGCCTTCAAGCCGTCCATCAACAGCGCGAGGTCGACCTGGTCGCCGGTCGTGCCGGAGGTGACCGAGTCGGATTCGAGCGCGGCGAGGTGATCGGCGTAGATCATGTTGGCGTCGTGCAGCAGCCGGCCGATGAGCGTGGACTTGCCGTCGTCGACGGACCCGCAGGTCAGCAACCGCAACAGGTCCTTGCGCTCGTGTTCGGCGAGGTAGGCCTCGATGTCGCTGGCGATCAGGTCGGACTGGTGTGCCATGTTGCGCCCTCCGGGGAGCACGATCGCTAGAAGTAGCCCTCGCGCTTCTTCTGTTCCATCGAGCCCGACTGGTCGTGGTCGATGACCCGGCCCTCCCGTTCGGAACGGGTCGCGAGCAGCATCTCCTGGATGATGTCGGGCAACGTGGTCGCCCTCGACTCGACCGCACCCGACAGCGGGTAGCAGCCCAGGGTGCGGAACCGGATCCAGCGCTCGACCGGCTTCTCGCCCGGTTCGAACCGGAAGCGGTCGTCGTCGACCATGATGATCGTGCCGTCGCGTTCCACCGTTGGTCGCGGCGCGGAGTAGTACAGCGGGACGATCGGAATCTGCTCGAGCCAGATGTACTGCCAGATGTCGAGCTCGGTCCAGTTGGACAGCGGGAACACGCGGATGGACTCACCCGGGTTCACCCGGCCGTTGTAGAGGTTCCACAACTCGGGACGCTGGTTCTTCGGATCCCACCGGTGGTGCTTGTCCCGGAACGAGAACACGCGTTCCTTCGCGCGCGAACGCTCCTCGTCGCGCCGTGCGCCGCCGAAGATGCCGTCGTAGCGGCCCTCGGTCAGCGCCTGCTTCAGCGCCTGCGTCTTCATGACGTCGGTGTAGTTGCGCGAGCCGTCGTCGAAGGGGTTGATGCCCGACGCCGCGCCCTCGGCATTGGTGTGCACGAGCAGTTCGACACCGAGTTCGGCAGCGGTGCGGTCCCGGAAGGCGATCATGTCGCGGAACTTCCAGGTGGTGTCGATGTGCAGCAGCGGGAACGGCAGCGGGCGGTTCCCGCCCGAGCCACCGAACCGGCCGGGGAAGAACGCCTTGCGGGCCAGGTGCAGCATGACCGACGAGTCCTTGCCGATCGAGTACAGCATCACGGGCCGCTCGCACTGCGCCACCACCTCGCGCAGGATGTGGATCGACTCGGCCTCCAGCTGCCGCAGGTGGGTCAGGCCACCGGGCGAGGAGCGCGTGTCCATGGCGTTGGTCCGTCGGTCGACGACAGCGGAGCCGACGACGGTAAGTCGCCTCCTCGTACGCCGCGATCCGGCCCGGGAGTTCAGTGGGAACTCCGTCCAAGCGAAGAACGTCGACCCGCCTGGCGCACATGGAAGAGCCCCCGACAGACGGGGGGACCGCCGGGGGCTCTTGTCGCGGAGGGAGCGAAGGATCGCGCCAACCGCCCTGACAGTTGATCACGGATCGGCCCGAAAGAAAATACCTGCGCGGGACTATTTTCCCTGACTAGTGCGGCAACCGTGCGCGTCAGCCCACCAGCGAGGCGGACGCGAGCCCGATGCCCATGCGTTCGCGCAGGGCGACGACGTCGCCGACGACGATCGTCGCCGGGGACCCGATGCCGGCGGCGGCGACGTCGTCTGCCGCATGAGCCAGGTCGCTGACCACGTGCTGCTGGCGGGAGGTGGTCCCCCAGCGCACCACGCCGACCGGGGTGTCCGCGAGGCGGCCGTGGTCCCGCAACTGGCGGCAGATCTCGGGCAGCGCACGGACGCCCATGAGGAACACCAGCGTGCCGGGAAAGGCGGCGAGCGCCGGCCAGTCGAGCTGGCTCGACGGCTTGGCGGGATCCTCGTGCCCCGTCACGAACGCCACGGCCGGCGCGACCCCGCGATGGGTGACGGGGATGCCGGCCGCGCCGGGCGCCGCCACGGCGCTGGTGACGCCGGCGACCACCTCGACGGGCACGCCGGCCTCGTGGCAGCGGATCGCCTCCTCGCCGCCGCGTCCGAACACGAACGGATCGCCGCCCTTGAGCCGGACCACCGCCCGGCCCTCACGCGCGGCCAGCACCAGCAGCGCCGAGATCTCCGCCTGACTCCAGCCCTGACGGCACCGCTCGCCGGGGGCCCCGTCCCGCGGCCCGAGTTCGGCGGGATCGGCCTTGCCGACGGCGATCCGCTCGGCCGTCGCGGGAACCAGGCGCAGCGCCTCGGGCGGTGCGAGTCGGTCGTAGGCGACCAGATCGCAGGTCTGCAGCAGGCGGACCGCCCGCAGCGTCAGCAGTCCGGGATCGCCGGGGCCGGCACCGACGAGATGCACGGTGCCCGGCGTGGCGGCCGGCAGTTCGAACGGCGGGTTCATCGGCCACCCTTCCCGACGGTCGCCACGATCCGTTCGCGGGCGGTGTCGCCCCGGCCGGCGCGCACCAGCGCGGCCAGGCCGTCGAGGTCCTCCAGCGCCTGCGACCACTTCGCCGCCCACGCGTCGAACGCGACCTCGCGGGGCAGGACCTGCCGCCGGGCATCCTCGATCACCTCGACCAGCGTGGCGTACTCCGCACCGAACCGCTCCTGCAGTTGCTGCCGTAGCCGCTTGGCCAGCGCGGGCGCCCGACCGGCGGTCCCGATCGTGATCGCGAGGTCGCCGCGACGGACGACGGCCGGCGTGGCGAAGTCGCAGCGCGGCTTGTCGTCGAGCGTGGACAACAGGACGTGATGGGTGCGGGACTCGGCCCAGATGGCGGCGACCGGGGTGTCGTCCTCTCGGGTGTTGTAGGCGACGAACGCACCGGCGAGGTCGCCCGGTTGCCAGCCACGTCGCTGCAGCGTGACGAGACCCTCGGCCGCCGCCACCTCGATGCCGCTCGAGGGTGCCGGGGTGACGACGACGACCTCGGCGCCCGCGTGGACGAGTCCTCGGACCCGCGCGTCCGCTTCGGGTCCGCCGCCGACGACCACGCAGCGGCGACCCGTGACGTCGAGGGAGACGGTGAGATCGAACACGGCTCAGCCCGGCGTCGTCGTCGTGCGCACGACGCTGCCGTCGTCGGCCAGGTGGATGCCGCATTCGGTCTTGCCGTCGAATCCCGACCAACGCCCGGCGCGGGGATCCTCGCCCGGCGCCACCCTGGCGGTGCAGGGTTCGCAACCGATCGAGGGGTAGCCCTGCCCGGTCAGGGGATGCCGCGGGAGGCCGTGTCTGCGCAGGTGGTCGTCGACGTCGAGATCGGTCCATCGCGCCAGCGGCGCCACCTTCACCAGCCAGCGGTCGTCGTGCTGTCGGGCCTCGACGATCGGGGTCGCCGCCCGTTCCGGTGTCTGCGATCGGCGCACGCCGGTGGCCCATCCGTCGAAGGAACGCAGCGCGGTGCGCAGCGGCGTGGTCTTCCGCATCGCGCAGCACGCATCGGGGTCGCGGCTCCAGAGCGCGTCCCCGTACCTGGTCGCCTGCTGCGCGACCGACAGCTCGGGTCGCAGGTCCACGACCGACAGGCCGAGGTCGACGGCCAGTTCGCGCCGGAACCGCAGCGTCTGGTCGAAGTGCAGCCCGGTGTCGAGGAACAGCACCGGGACCTCGGGGGCGACCCGCGACAGCAGGTGCAGCAGCACCGCCGACTCGGCGCCGAACGACGAGGTGACGACGAAGCGGGGCAGCACGCCGGCCGCCCACGCCAGGATCCGTTCGGCCGGTTTGTCCTCGAGCGTGTCCGCAGCCTCCGCGGCGAGCAGTCGGACGAAGGCGGAGTCGTCGTCGGGGCCGATGGCGCGGAAGCGGTCGTCCGGGCGTGGGCGGTCCCCGTCCATGGCCGTCGCGACGGAGGCGTCGACCGCGGCGCGGTCGTCGGGACGCAGGGCGTTCATGTCGTGCCTCCGCGGACGCCGGTTGCCTGCCGCTGGTGCTCGAAGTCGGCGGCGTCGAAGCGGGCCCGGAGTTCGGTCACGCCGACGCGGTTGGTCCAGTCCCCGAAGGACTCCCCAGCGTTGCGTTCGGTGTGCCAGGCGGCCAGCACCGGTTCGAGCAGGTCGACGACGCCGTCCAGGCTGACGCGGTCGGCGAACACCTCGTTGAGGCGGGTGCCGACGTCGTCGCCCCCGAGCTGGACCGTGTAGTGGTCCTTGCCGCGGCCCACCACGCCGATCTCGGTCGAGTAGGGCCGGGCGCAGCCGTTGGGGCAGCCGGTGACCCGGACCTGTGGCGCGTCGCCACCGATGCCAAGCTGCTGCAGCCGGGCGTCGAAGCCGGCCAGGAAGTCGGGCATGGCGCGTTCGGCCTCGGCGAGGGCGAGGCCGCACGTCGGCAGCGCCGGGCACGCGAGCGCCTTGCGGGTGACGGTCGGCAGGTCGCCGGTCAGCGCGACCCCGTGCCGGCGCAGCGTGGCCTCGACGTCGTCGCGGATCGCCGTGGTGATCCCGGTGAGCAGCAGGTTCTGGGCGGGAGTGAACCGCACGCCCAGGCCGTGGCGTTCGACGAGCGTTCGGATCGCGGTTCGCAGTCGGACCCGGTCGGTGTCCTGGATCCGTCCGGAGGTCACGTGGACCCCGAGGAAGTGGTTGCCGTCGGCCTGCTCGTGCCAGCCGAGGTGGTCCGAGGTCGCGTCCCAACGGGCCGGGGTCGGCGCGTCGAACGTGAACGTGACCCGGTCCTCGACGGCGGCACGGAACTTGTCCACCCCCCAGTCGTGCACGAGGTACTTCATCCGTGCGTGCTTGCGGTCGGCACGATCCCCGTGGTCGCGCTGGACCTCGATGACCGCCTTGACCGCGGCGACGAGGTGTTCGGGTGCGACGTCGCCGAGCGGGTCGGCCAGCCGCGGGAAGGTGGCCGGCTTGTTGTGGGTCATCCCCAGACCGCCACCGACGAGCAGCGTGAACGCCACGATCACGCCGGCGGCATCGCGGACGGGGACGATCCCGACGTCGTTGGTGTAGGCGTCGACGCAGTTGTCCCCGGTGTGCGCGAAGCCGATCTTGAACTTGCGGGGCAGGTACGTGGGCCCGTAGAGCGGGTCGAGGTCGCCGTCGACCGCGTCTGCGGGATCGACGGCCTCCTCGACCGCGGACACCGCGCGCTCGCCGTCGAGCCACAGGTCCCAGTACGCCTGCGTGCGGGGTCGTACGGCGCGGGCGAGGGCGCGCGCATACGGCAGCAGGTCGTCGCGACCCGGCAGCGGCGCGGGGCAGGCCATCACGTTGCGGGCCACGTCGCCGCAGGCGGCGATGGTGGTCAGCTCCGAGTCGTTGAGGGTGCGGATCAGCCGCTGGACGTCGAGCTTGCCGACCTTGTGCCACTGCAGGCCCTGCCGGGTGGTGATGCGCAGGGTGCCGTCGGCGACCTCGTCCGCGAGCCGGTCGCAGGCGAGGTACTGCGCCGCCGTCGTGGCTCCCGCCGGGATGGAGGCGCGCACCATCATGGTGATGGCCTTGCCGAGCCCCGCACGCTGGCGTTCCCGGCGCACGTCGCGGTCGTCCTGCTGGTACATCCCGTGGAACTTGAGGAGCTGGGTCGACTCGGCCGAGACCCCCGGCGTGCTCGTGTCGGCGAGCTCGGCGGCGAGGTCGCCGGCCAGCCAGTTGCTGGCGGCCTTGATGCGTTCGACGTCGGCCACGAGTACGGCTCCGAACGGGTGGCGGGCTGGGAGGGCAGCCGGCAGGTTCGGGGCCCGGCGCGCGGGGCGCGAGGTCAGGGCGTGTCAACCGTGCGAACGCCGTCCCCTCAGCGGTCGCCGGTGAGCCACCCCTCGGTGACCAACAGATCGAGGACCTGCTGGGCGCACGCCTGCGGATCCGCGTCGACGGTGTCCAGGCGCAGGTCGGGCTGCTCGGGCGCGTCGTAGGGGTCGTCGATACCCGTGAAGCCGGTCAGGGCGCCGGCGCGGGCCTTGGCGTACAGGCCCTTGCGGTCGCGCTGTTCGCAGACCTCGAGCGGTGTCGCGACGTGCACCAACACGAAGCCGGCGTCCGCCTGCGCCGCCATTGCGGCCACGTCGGCCCGTACACCCGCGTCCGGCGCGATCGGGGCACAGATCGCGATGCCACCGTGATGGGCAATCTGTGCCGCCACGTAGCCGATGCGACGGACGTTGGTGGCGCGGTCCTCGCGGGAGAAGCCCAGGCCCGCCGACAGGTGCTTGCGCACCAGGTCCCCGTCGAGCAGCGTGACACGCCGGTCACCGCGTTCGAGCAGCCGACCCCGCAGGGCGTTGGCGACCGTCGACTTGCCCGAGCCGGACAGTCCGGTGAACAGCACCACCAGCCCCCGGTCGTGGCGCGGCGGGTGTGCCGCGCGCAACTCCGCCTCGACGGCCGGGAAGGTCGCGTCGTTTGCGACCGAGTCACCGCGGCGGATCGCGGCCTCGACGTCCGTACCGATGCGCCCGAGCCGCAGCCGTGTGCCCGCTCCCAGCGCCCGGGCGATGGCGTCACGTCGCGCGTCGGAGGTGTCGGTCAGCAGACGCGGGGAGCACGGCAGCAGGCTCAGCGTCGTCGCCACCCGGAGCTCGGGCAGAGCGGCGAGCAGCGCCCGGGTGACGGCCGCGGTGGCGTCGGCGCCGGCGTCGGCGACCTCGAGTTGCACCAGCAGCAACTGGCCCCGACGGTCGGCGACCTCGGTGCGGATCTCCTCGACGTCGTCGCGGTGCAGGGCACGGTCGGTGACGACGGCCAGCACCGTCTCGTCGTCGGCGAACCGCGCCCGCAACTGCTCCGGCGTGTGGCGCAGGGCCCGGAAACTCCAACGCGCGGGTCGCGCGACTCCTTCGCACCCGCCTTCGAGCGCGATGGTGGCATCGTCGACCGCACGTCGACGATCGATTCGGAGGGCCGCCATCATCGTGCCCTCGGGATCACGGAGCGCGACCGTGTCCCCGACCCGCCAGTCCGTCGCCGCCGCGACGGGGACCGTGAGGGGCTCGGGATCGAGCAGTCCGTCGAGCACGAGCTCGAGGTCGTCGACCTGCGCCGGGAGCAGGTCCCACGACGGCCAGTCGACCGACGCCGCACGCAGGTGGTCGGCCCGCTCGGCGCCGACCCACGCCGCGGTCGCCCGGTCGGCGTCGACCAGGTCGGTGTCCGCTCCGGCAGGTCGGTCGGTCACAGCCACTCCGTGTTCTCGCCCGGCGGGCGCAGCCGGCGACTGTACTGCCGGGGTGAGGCCCCGGACCCGGCCGGGTGGGCCCTCCGCTGGATAGCGTGTGACGCGAAACCACCGAGGCAGGGTCGCGCACATGGGCTTCACGTCGCTCGACGGGCGGCACGTCGTGGTGACCGGCGGGGCGGGGTTCCTCGGCTCGCACCTGTGCACCGCGCTGCTGGCGCGGGGGGCGCGGGTGACCGCGATCGACAACCTGGTGACCGGCAGCCTCGACAACGTCGAAGACCTCGTCGGGCGGGCCGGCTTCACCTTCGTCAACTACGACGTGACGCACTTCCTCCACGTCCCGGGCCGGGTCGACGCGGTCCTGCACTTCGCCTCGCCGGCGTCGCCGATCGACTACCTCAAGCTTCCGATCCAGACCCTGAAGGTCGGCTCCCTCGGCACCCACAACGCGCTGGGGATGGCCAAGGAGAAGGGAGCCCGGTTCCTGCTCGCCTCGACCTCGGAGGTGTACGGCGACCCGCAGGTGCACCCGCAGCCCGAGACCTACTGGGGCCACGTCAACCCGATCGGTCCCCGAGGCGTCTACGACGAGGCGAAACGGTTCGCCGAGGCCATGACCTACGCCTACCACCGCACCCACGGGATCGACGTCCGGGTGGTGCGCATCTTCAACTGCCACGGACCGAGGATGCGCGTGGAGGACGGCCGGGCCGTGCCCACGTTCATCGGCCAGGCGCTGCGCGGTGAGCCGCTCACCCTGCACGGCGGCGGCGCGCAGACGCGCTCCATCGTCTACGTCGACGACCTCGTCGAGGGCATCCTGGGCCTGCTCGTGTCGGGCTACACCGAGCCGGTGAACCTCGGCAACCCCGTCGAGGTGTCGATCCGCGAGCTGGCGGAGCTGGTCCTCGAGCTGGCCGACTCGAGGAGCGAACTGGTCGACACCGAGCGTCCGATCGACGACCCGCAGGTCCGTCGGCCCGACATCACCGTCGCCCGTCGCGAGCTCGGTTGGGAACCCGAGGTGGACCTGCGCGAGGGGCTGGCCCGCACGATCGACTGGTTCCGTTCCCAGCGCTGAGCGAACGTGACATCATCGGTCGGTACAGGCGCTCGTGCGAAAGAGCCTTCCGATGCAGGGTGACGACTGGGACGCGGTCCTCGACGTGGCGGTCCCCGCGGCTCGGCGCTGGTTCACCAGGCTGCCCGAACGTCGGGTCCACCCCGACACCAGCCCCGAGGAGATCCGGGCGGTCGTCGACCGGCCGCTGCCGGACGCCGGGACGCCGGCTCCCGACGTGGTCGCCGAGCTCGCCCGCGACCTCGAACCGTTCATCGCCGCCCACGCCTCCGGCCGCTACTTCGGGTTCGTGATCGGTGGCCTGTTGCCGGCCGCCTACGGCGCCGAGCTGCTGGTGGCCACCTGGGACCAGAACGCCGGGCTGTACGCCCCGACGCCCGGGGTCACGGTCGTCGAGGAGACCGCAACACGCTGGCTCGTCGAGCTGCTCGGGCTCCCACCGTCGGCCTCGGTCGGGCTGGTCACCGGCGGTCAGATGGCGAACTTCACCTGCCTCGCCGCGGCCCGCGACCAGGTGCTGCGCGACGCGGGCTGGGACGTCGAGGCCGACGGGCTCGCCGGCGCGCCACCGGTCCACCTCGTGGCGAAGGCCGGTCGCCACGTGACGATCGGTCGCGCGGCACGCTTCCTCGGTCTCGGCGAGCGCCGCATCGTCGAGGTGGCCGGCGACGACCAGGACCGGTTCGTCCTCGACGACCTGCGGCAGACGCTGGCGGGGCTGAGCGGGCCGACGATCGTGTGCGCCGAGGCCGGCAACGTCAACACGGGCGCCTTCGACCGGTTCGACGCCATCGCCGACGCGGCCGAACGGCACCGGGCCGCGGGCAACCCGACCTGGGTCCACGTGGACGGTGCGGTCGGGTTGCTCGCCGCCGCCTCGCCGACCCACGCGCGGCTGGTGGCCGGCCTGGACCGGCTCGACTCCTGGTCGACCGACGGGCACAAGCTGCTCAACGTCGCCTACGACTGCGGGATCGCGGTCTGCCGGCACGAGGCCGCGCACCGTGCGGCGATGAGCGTGCGGGCCGACTATCTCATCCAGGGCGACGGCGGGCTCCGGGAGGCGATGGACTTCAATCCCGAGTTCTCCCGGCGCGCCCGCGGTGTCGGCATCTACGCCGCCCTGCGTCAGCTCGGACGCGCCGGCGTCGCGGCGATGGTCGAGCAGGCCACCGCGATGGCCCGGCGGTTCGCCGCCGAACTGGCCGCCAGCGGGCACGCGGAGGTCGTCAACGACGTCGTGTTCAACCAGGTGCTGGTGCGCTGGCGGCCGCCGGCCGGCGTCGATCCGGACACCTACAACGACGCCGTGGTGGCGGCCGTCCAGCGCGACGGCACCGCCTACGTCAGCGGCACGACGTGGCGCGGCCACCGGCACATGCGGATCTCCGTTTCGAACTGGGCCACCGGAGCCCGCGACGTCGACCGCACCGTGACGGCGATGCTGCGGTGTGCGGCGAGCGTGGCCGGCGAAGACGCACCGGCGTCGCGTCACCGGGTCGCGGCGGGCAACCCCAGGTTGGCGTAGATCTCGCGCGTCGCGGTGGAGCTGTTGAGCGTGTAGAAGTGCAGGCCCGGCGCGCCCGCGTCGAGCAGGTCCCGGCACAGCTGCGTCGCCACCTCGATGCCGATTCGTGCCACCTCGGCCGCGTCGTCCTCCACCGCGTGCAGCCGGTCGCCGAGCTCGGTGGGGAACGCCGCTCCCGACAGCTGCGCGAACCGCTCGATCTGGCGCACGTTGGTCACCGGCATGACCCCGGGCACGATCGGGGTGTCGCACCCGTGCGACCTGACGGCGTCGACCATGGCGAGGTAGGCGTCGACCGTGAAGAAGAACTGGGTCACGCCGAAGTCGGCCGCCGTGAGCTTGGTGGCGAGGTGCCGACGGTCCTCGGCCAGGACCCGCGACGACGGATGGCCCTCGGGATGCGCGGCGACCCCGATCGCGAACTGGCCGCCGCCGACCTCGCGCGCCAGTTCCACGAGATCGATGGCACGCTCCAGCTCCCAGAACGGCTCGACGTCCTGCGGCGCGTCCCCCCGCAGCGCGAGGATGTTCTTCACGCCCGCGTCGCGGTAGCGGGCGAGGATGTCGGCCAGCTCGTCGCGGGTGTGACACACCGCCGTGAGGTGCGCCATCGGGGTCATCGTGGTGTGTTCGAGCATGTCCACCACGATCTGGTGCGTCCGCTCGCGGGTGGACCCACCGGCGCCGTAGGTCACCGACACGAACGAGGGCCCGAGCGGCTCTAGCTCGTTGAGGGTGGCGCGCAGCTTCGCCTCGCCGGCGTCGGTGCGCGGCGGGAAGAACTCGAACGAGTACGTCGGGCCGGCCGCGAGCAGCTCATCGATGCGTGGCACACGTCCTCCGAGTCCGGCCGCGGCGGCCGGCCGCGATGCGGGTCGCGGAGCCTACGTCGACCTGCCCGCCCGGTGAACGCCAGCCGGGGAAACCGTGCGCCGCGGTGATGCCACGGCGCGGCGGTGCGCTCGGAGCGAGGTCGGCCTCTGGCTGGCCGCACCGCCGCGGCCTGCCATCACGGGGCGGGCACCTGCGCACCGGCCCGGGACGCACGCTCAGGTCGCGGCGAGCTTGAGTCGGACGTCGACACCGACCACGCCCCGCCCGTCGGGACGGACGAAGATCGGGTTGAGGTCGAGTTCGGCCACCTCCGGCAGATCCTCGACCATCGCGTTGATCCGGAACAGCAGGTCCTTGAGTGCCGGGACGTCGGCCGGGGGAGCGCCCCGGTAGCCGGTCAGCAGTGGTGCCATCCGCAGGTCGGCGAGCATGTCGTCCACGTCGCGGTCGGTCAGCGGCGTGATGCGCACGCTGACGTCGCGCAGCAGTTCGACGAGCGTGCCGCCCATGCCCGCCATCACGATCGGCCCGAACGAGGGATCGTGGGTGACCCCGACCACCATCTCGAGGCCCTCGCCGACCATCTCCTGGACGAGAAACGCGTCGGCGTGCTCACCGAGGTCGGCGTCGATCAGCGACTGCCGGATCCGGCTGATGGCCTCGGCCACCGCCTCCGGGGAGCTCAGGCCGAGCTCGATGCCGCCGACGTCGGTCTTGTGGATCGGTGCGGCCACCTTCACGGCCACCGGCGCGGCGAACTCGGCTTGGGTCCGCGCCCCCTCCTCGGGGGTCGCGACCACGCGTGAACGGGCCAGCGGAACCCCGTAGGCGCGCAGCAGCGCCTCGGCGTCCTCGGAGGACAGCCAGGCCGCCGTCGGGTCGTGGGCGTCGGCGAGGGCGCGGTCGACGATGCGGCGCGCCGCCTCGCGGTCCATCCCGTCCGGTTCGACGACCTCACCCAGCGGGCGACGACGCCACGCCGAGTAGGTCGCGACCCGGCCCATCGCACGCGCGGCGGCCTCGGGGAAGGCGAACGAGGGGATCTCGGCCTCGGCCAGCTCGGGCGGCATCCCGGTCGCGGACATGAACACGCTCACGACCGGCGTGCCCGCGGCCAGCTTGGACTTGGCCTCGATCAGTGACCGTGCGACGTCCTCGGTCGCGGTCGTGCCGGTCGGGATGAAGATCACGAACACCATGTCGATCTCGTCGGCGTTGCCGAGGACCTCCAGGGCACGTTCGTAGGCGGCGGGGGTCGCCGAGGCGATCATGTCGACCGGGTTGCCGACGCCGGCCTCGGCGGGCAGGAACGTCCGCAACTGCTCGATGGTCCGGTCCGAGAGCGGCGGGACCTCGAGCCCGTTCGCCTCGAGGGCGTCCGCCGCGAGGATGCCCGGGCCGCCGGCGTTGGTGAGGATCGCGACCTTGTTGCCGCTGGGCAGCCCCTGGCTGGACAACAGCGTGGCGACGTCGAACATCTCCTCGAGCGTGTCCGTGCGGATCACGCCGGTCTGCCGGAACAACGCCTCGACGGCCGTGTCCCCCGAGGAGATGGCGGCCGTGTGGCTCGACGCGGCCCGCACCCCGGCGGAGGTCCGGCCCGACTTCACCGCCACGATCGGCTTGCGACGCGACACCCGGCGGGCGATCCGCGAGAACTTGCGTGGGTTGCCGAACGACTCGAGGTACATCAGGATCACGTCGGTGTCGGGGTCCTGCTCCCAGTACAGCAGCAGGTCGTTGCCCGAGATGTCGGCCTTGTTGCCGACCGACACGAACGTCGAGATCCCGAGGCCGAGGTTGTCGACGTGCTCGAGCACGGCCAGGCCGAGCGCTCCCGACTGCGACGACATCGAGACCCGGCCCGCCTGTGGGAAGGTCTGCGAGAAGGTGCCGTTCATCCGCACGTCGTCGTTGCCGTTGAGCAACCCCATGCAGTTGGGGCCGATGATGCGCAGGCCGTAGCCGCGCGCCCGCTCCATCAGGTCGGCCTGCCGTTCCTCGCCCTCCTCGCCCACCTCGGAGAAGCCGGCCGAGATGACGCAGACGGCCTTGACCCCCAGTTCGCCGGCCTCGTCGACGAGGTCGTTGACGAACCGTGACGGCACGCACACGAACACGAGGTCGGGCACCTCGGGGCAGTCGGACAGGCTCGGGTAGGCCGCGACCCCCTGCACGTAGGGGGCGTTGGGGTTGACCGGGTACACCACGCCGGTGAACCCGCCCTCGAGGATGTTGTCGAAGACCAGGCCGCCGATCGAGGTCTTGTTGCGCGAGGCGCCGACGACGGCGACCTTCTCGGGCCGGAAGAAACGGCGCAGACCGGCCTCGGCGGCCTCGCGTTCGGACTCGGCGACCACGTTGAGGAACTGCTCGGAGATCGCCACCTCGAGGTCGCTGCGCACCACGCCGCCGAAGTCCCGGTCGGAGCGGTATTCCAGGCCGAGTTCGCGCACCAGGTTCAACATGCGGGTGTTGTCGGACAGGATGTCGCCGGAGAGGTGGGTGATGCCGGCGTCGGCGGCGGCCAGCGCGAGCTCGCGCACCAGTGCCGTGCCGACACCGCGGCCCTGGTGGGCGTCCTCGACCAGCGCGGCGAACTCGGCCGAGTCGAGCCGGTCGGGGTCGCGCTCGTAGCGGGCGACGCCGATCATCTGCTCGTTCTCGCGACGCCCGCGGGTGGCGATCAGGGCGTACTGCATCTTCGGGTCGAGATCGGTGAAGCGGGCCACGTTCGACTCGTCGAGGTTGAACGAGCCCAGGAAGCGTGCGCGCCGTGAGTCAGCGGACGTGCGCCCCCACATCCCGAGCAGCAGGCCCTTGTCGTCCGGCGTGATCGGCCGGATGCGGACGGTGGTGCCGTCGGGCAGGACGTGGTCGTGGGGCTGCATCGAAGGCCTCGTTGTCGTGGCGTCGGAGTCGTTGGGGAGGTGGAAGCGCGTACGCACCACCGGCCCCGGCCGTGCCGAGGCGTCGGAGACGTTTGTACCGCCTCCGCGCGACGGACCGCCCGGGGCGTCGGTCCCCGGACCGCGGGCCGTTGGCCCCCAGCCAAGCGGTCCGCAGGGCCGGCGTCGACACCTCCCACCGTTCGGTCGTGCACCGACGTGGACGCGGGGACCCCTTGTGTCGCGGCGCCCGGGACGGCAGCATGCAGGCAACCCACGTGGAGGATCGTCCGTGTCCGAGCTCGACCGGCTCGCGGCGGGAGCCGAGGCCAAGCTCGACCGCCTCGACGGCGACCGGATCGAGGACGATCGCGAAGCGACGCCCGACGCCGGACCGGGCAGCGTCGGCGCCGACGACTTCGGGTTCCACCTCGACGATCCGGCCGGTGACCTGTACGAGGACGACCTCGAGGTCGGCATCCGCGACGACGCGGCGGCCGATGCCATCGACGCGATCGCCGAGGCGTTCAACGCCCGTGACCTCGAGGCGTTGCTGGAGGTGGTGGCGGCCGACGGCGAGGCGCCGGGACTGCTCGGCGGCGATCGCGACAACCTTCCCGACGCGCTCGAGGACCTGTGGGCCCGCCGGCCCAGTGCCTGCCTGGGCCGCGGTGCGGTCGGTGACGCCGACGTCGGGGTGCTGTGGGAGCACGACGGCACGACCTGGTGGCGACTGGCGGTCGTGCACGTCGACGACGTGACGGACGGACGCGTCGGCGTCCTCGAGTTCAGCGACGACACCGCGCTGCTCGAACAGGTGCAGTGCGAGATGCCCGACGACGACCTCGAGGAGGGCGCCACCTGGGCGGAGTGGGCGGAGGGCGCCGACGGCGGGGAATCCGCCGACGCCTGACCGGCTCACTCGAGGCGGGGGATGGCGGCACCCGGCGGGCTGCCTTCCACGTCGTCCCAGCGCCGTCGTGGCAGGTCGAACAGCGCACCGAGCCGGGCGTAGCCGCTGCCCGCGAGGCGGCAGACCGGGTCGAGCAGGACCGGGTCGACCCGGCCGTCGCGCCAGACCGAGGGATCCACGTGCAGGTGCACGACCTCGCCCACCACGATGTTGCCGTTTCCGGCCGCGACCTCCTCGACCAGTCGGCACTCGAGGTGTGCCTTGGCCTCGGCGACGCGGGGCGCGTCGACGACGGCGGCGGGAGCCGGCGTCAGTTGCGCCCACGCGAATTCGTCCTCGTCGGGCGGGAAGTCCGTGGCGGTGAAGTTCATCGCCTCGACGACATCCATCGTCACGATGTTGACGACGAACTCCCGGCGGGCGCGGATGTTGCGCAGGGTGTCCTTCGTGCCGGACGAGGAGAACACCACGTGGGGAGGGTCGTGCGCGACGACGTTGAAGTAGCTGTGCGGAGCGACGTTTCCGATGCCACGGTCGCCGAAGGTGGACACCCACGCGATCGGGCGGGGCACCACCAGCCCGGTCATCAGGTAGTAGATCTGACGGGGCTCCCAGTCGGCGGGCGAGACCTCCAAGGGCGCATCGAGGTGCGGCGGCGGTCCGGGGTGGGAGCTTCGCATCCGGGTCCCTTCGTGTGCCTCGAGCCGGGGTCGACGTGCGTCCGACCGGCCGGGTCCGAACGACGATAGGCGACCCGGACGCCCGGACGACCGCCCCGTCCGACTTCGCCGAACGGCCGCGACGCGCCGGTGGCCGGGTGCGGCGTGGTGCGGTTCGGTGTCACCACACCACGCCGGCCGCCCACGGGGGGCGGTCCGGGTCCAGCCGCAGGCTCGTGCGACGACTCGGACCGAAGGCCGGCTGGTGCCCACCGCGACGGGCACCGCCCGGCGCCGACCAAAGGAGCAGCACATGAGCGACTCACTCGGTGACAAGGTCAAGGGTGTGGCCAAGGAGACCGCTGGTCGCGCCACGGGCGACGAGAACCTCGAGCGCGAGGGCGAGGCCCAGCAGAAGAGCGGCCAGAAGCAGAACGAGGCCGAGCGTCTCGAGCAGGAGGCCGCGGACAAGCGCGCCGATGCCGCCGACGCCAAGGCCGAGCAGATCCGGCGGGACTGACCGCCCACTCCCAAGCACGCCGGTCGGTGCGCGTTCCGCCTCCTCGGACGCGACCCCTCCGGCAGAGAACAGGGCCACCCGAGAACCCGGGTGGCCCTGTCACGTGTGCGCGAAGCGTGTCGCCGGGCGCCTTAGGTGGTGGTGCCGCGCTGATCGATCGTCGTGCTCTCGCCGCGCGCCTCGTTGATGGCGTTCATCAGCTCCTCGCGACCGGTGATGGCGTAGTAGCCACCCACGGCCGCCGCCACGGCGAGGACCGGCAGGCGCAGCGGCGGCGGCAGCATCCGCCAGGCGCGCCGTACCCACGGGATCGCGGTGATCAGCAGTCTGGGGTCCATGGTGGCCTCCTGGCGTCGCGGCGGTGGGGGCGTGCGCACGGCGCTGGCTGCGGGGCGACACGCGTCATGGCTGGCGACGGTAGCGGTCCCGCCGGGCGGTCCGGCCGGCCGAGAGTCGGGGGTGCCGCGCATCCGAGCACGCCCGTCAGCGGGCGTTGAAGTACTTCGCCTCGGGGTGATGGACGATGATGGCAGAGGTCGACTGCTCCGGGTGGAGCATGAACTCCTCCGTCAGCTCGACGTCGATCAGGCCGGGGTCGATCAGCTGGAACAGCTTGGCCTGGTCCTCGAGGTCCGGACAGGCGGCATACCCGAACGAGTATCGGGAGCCGCGGTAGACCTGGCGGAACAGGTCCTGCTTGGTGGGGCCGTCGTCGCCGGCGATGCCGAGCTCCTCGCGGATGCGCCGGTGCCACAGCTCGGCGAGCGCCTCGGCCATCTCGACCCCGAAGCCGTGCGCGTACAGGTAGTCCCGGTAGCGGTCGTCGGCGAACAGCTGTTGCGCCACCTCGCTGATGCGCCGGCCCATCGTGACCACCTGGACGGGCAGCACGTCGACCTCGCCGCTGTCGACGGGCCGGAAGAAGTCGGCGATGGCGAGGAAGCGGCCACGCTCCTGACGGGGGAACGTGAAACGGACCAGCTCCTTCTCCAGGGGTGCGTCCGGCTGCCACACCACGAGGTCGTCGCCGTCGCCGTTGGCGGGGTAGTAGCCGTAGACGACCTCGGGCGTGACGACCTTGTCCGCCTTGGCGCGGTCGAGCCATTCGCGGACCACGGGTCGGGCCGTCTCGTCCAGCAACCGCTGGTACTCGGCCGGGGACGACGTGCCCGGCGTGAAGCCCCACTGGTTGCGGAACAGCGCCACCTCGTTGAGCAGCGGCCACACCTCGTCGACCGGGATGCCGCGCACGACGCGCGAGCCCCAGAACGGCGGCGTCGGCACCGCGACGTCCGTCGCGACCGTCGACCGTGGCCGGCCCTGCGCGTCCACGGCGGGCGGCGCCTCCGGATGACGGGTCTTCTTCGGGGTTCGCCGCGGCTTGCGCGCGGTCAGCGCTTCCGGGGGTGCGACGCCGTCGCGGCGTGCCGCCATCACCGTGTCCAGGACGCGCAGGCCCTCGAAGGCGTCCTTGCAGTAGAAGACGTCGCCGTCGTACACCTCGCGCAGGTCGTCCTCGACGTACCCGCGGGTCAGTGCCGCGCCGCCCAGGAGCACGGGCAGCGACGCCATGCCGCGGGCGTTCATCTCCTCGAGGTTGTCGCGCATGACGACCGTCGACTTGACCAGCAGCCCGGACATGCCGACCGCGTCCGCGCCCTGTTCCTGCGCAGCGGCGAGGATCGTGTCGATGGGCTGCTTGATGCCGAGGTTGTGGACCTCGTAGCCGTTGTTGCGCAGGATGATGTCGACGAGGTTCTTGCCGATGTCGTGCACGTCGCCGCGCACGGTCGCGAGCACGATCGAGCCCTTCGTCGACGATCCGCCACCGGCGGCCTCGATGTGCGGTTCGAGGTGTCCGACGGCGGCCTTCATCGCCTCCGCCGACTGCAGCACGAACGGCAGCTGCATCTGCCCCGAGCCGAACAGTTCACCGACGGTCTTCATCCCCGCCAGCAGGATCTCGTTGATGATGGCCAGCGGGGCGTGTGTCTGCAGCGCCTCGTCGAGGTCGGCCACCATCCCGTCGCGTTCGCCGTCGACGATGCGCCGTTCGAGGCGCTCCTCGACCGTCAGGGCGGCCAGCTCGTCCGCCGAGGCCTTCGTCTCGCTCTCGCCGTCGAACAGCGCCATCAGCCGGTGCAGCGGGTCGTAGCCGGCGTCGGCCGTCCCGTCCATGCCGGCCGTTCCGCGGCGGTCGTCGATCAGGTCCAGCGCCACCCGCACCTGCTCGTCGGGGATGCGGTGCAGCGGCAGGATCTTGCCCGGATGCACGATGGCGGAGTCCAGCCCGCGGTCCATCGCCGCCTTGAGGAACACCGAGTTCAGCACCTGGCGTGCGGCAGGCGAGAGACCGAACGAGACGTTGGAGACCCCGAGCGTGGTGAAGCAGCCGGGCACGGCGCCCTTGACCCGCTCGATCGCCTCGAGCGTCTCGAGCGCGTCACGACGCAGGTCCTCCTGGCCGGAGCCGAGCGGGAAGGTGAGACAGTCGAAGACGAGGTCGTGCGCCTCCAGGCCGTACTCGTCGATGGCGATCCGGGCGATCCGCTCGCACACGTCGACCTTCCAGTCCGCGGTGCGGGCCTGGCCCTGCTCGTCGATGGCGAGGACCACGACCGCGGCGCCGTAGCGCTTGGCCAGCGGCAGGAGGCGATCGACCTTGTTGCGGCCGTCCTCGAGGTTGACCGAGTTGATGACCGCGCGACCGCCGAGACGCAGGAGTGCGGCCTCGACGACCTCGATCTCGGTCGAGTCGATCACCAACGGCAGGGTCGACTGCGTCGCGTACCGGTCCACGATCTGGATCATGTCGGGGACGCCGTCGCGGCCGACGTAGTCGACGCAGACGTCCAGCACGTGGGCACCCTCGCGCGTCTGCGACTTCGCCAGCTGGACGGCGGCGTCCCAGTCCTCGGCCAGGAGCAGTTCCCGGAACGCCCTGGATCCGTTGGCGTTGGCGCGCTCGCCGATGGCGAGGAACGCGTTGTCCTGTGCGAGTGGGACGGCGCTGTACAGCGACGCGAGCGCCGGCCGGTACTCGACCGTGATCGGCGCGCGTCCGTCGGCGTCCGCGCCAGCGGTCGCATCAGCGGTCGTGAGCCGCCCGGCGGCGCCGGCGCGGGTGAACGCGGCGCGGTCGAGACGGCGTGGCCGGGGCGCGACGTCGCGGGTCGCCTCGACGACCGCCGCCAGGTGTTCCGGCGTCGTCCCACAGCAACCGCCGACCACGTTGACGCCGAACTCCTGCACGAACTCGCGCTGTGCAGCGGCGAGTCCCGCCGGGTCCAGCGGGTAGATCGTGCGGCCGTCTTCGAGGTAGGGGATGCCTGCATTGGGGATGACGCTGATCGGCAGGCGTGAATGGCGCGCCAGCGTGCGGACGTGCTCGCGCATGTCGTCGGGTCCGGTGGCGCAGTTCATGCCGAGGACGTCGATCGCCAGGGGGTCCAGCGCGGCGATGGCTGCCAAGGGCTCGGTGCCCAGCAGCATCGTGTTGATGTCCTTCTCGACGGTGAACTGCACCATCAGTGGGACCCGCTCGCCCCGTTCGACGAACACGTCGTTGCAGGCCGCCACCGCCGCCTTGATCTGCAGCAGGTCGAAGGAGGTCTCGACGAGCAGCACGTCGGTGCCACCGTCGAGCAGGCCACGGACCTGCCGTCGGTAGCCGTCCTCCATGGCGGGGACGTCGATGAAGTCCTTCGTGGTGGCTGGATCCTTGCCGAGCGAAAGGGTGGGTGCGCGGGTGCCGGGGCCGATCGCGCCCACCACCCACCGAGGCCGGTCGGAGGTCGCGAAGTCGTCGGCCACCTGCCGGGCCAGGGCTGCCGCGCGGCGGTTGAGGTCCTCGGCCTCGGCACCGAGTCCGTACTCGTCGAGCACCCACGGAGCGCCGCCGAAGGTGTTGGTCTGGACGGCGTCGACCCCGACGGCGAGGAAGGAGCGGTGCACCTCGGCGACGACGTCGGGCCGCGAGCGCACCAGGACCTCGTTGCAGCCGTCGAGGTCCTCGCTGCCGAAGTCCTGCGCCGACAGTTCGGCGTTCTGCAACATCGTGCCCATGGCGCCGTCGAACACGACGACGCGTTCGCGCAGCGCCGTCAGGAACGGATGCGAGGCGAGCGGGGGCAGCGGGGCGACAGTCATGCAACAGAGCGTACGGCGGCCCGCGGAGACGGTCGTGCGGACGCGGGACAACGGTCGATACGGCGGCCGGTAGCGTGCGCGCCGTGTTCCGTCGCAAGCCCGACCTGCCGACCGCCCACCACGACGCCTGGTGGGCGTTCCTCGACTGCGCCGAGGTCATCGAGGGCGGTCGGCGCGTGCTGCTGGGCACCCTGCCGACGGGGCGCGTGGAGCCGGCACCGATCGCGGTCGGCACCGACGCGGTGCGCCAGGCCGTCGCCGACGCCCGGGACTGGATGCCGGCATGGCGGCTGGCCGAGGTCGAGCACGAGTGGCACGACTGCGCCCGCGCACTCGACGAGGCGGTCGCCGGTGCCGACGAGGTGGACGAGGTGGCGGCCTCGACCCGCGAACTCGAGGAACTGCTCGAGGCCTGCCAGTCCGTGATCGACCCGCTGGACACCTTCGCGGATGCCGAGCGTGCCTTCCGTCGCCGCTGGCGCCTGCCCCGGCACCGCGGGACTTGAGGGTGGTGACGGGCGGCCGACTGGCCGGGTGACCGTTCCGCCCGACCGAAAACCGATGCCCCCATGCGTCTCACCGTTCCCTTCCGCGCCGCCGCGTTCGCCGTCCTCGTCCTCGCGACCGCGGCCTGCGGCGCCGGCACACCGGCCCCGGCGACGACGCCCGCCGCCGCACCCGCGACCAGCGCGGTCGACCTGACACGCGAAGCCGGCGGCGTCACGGCGGACGCCGACCTCGGCGCCCTGTGCCGCGAACGCTTCGGCGACATCGAGGTCGAACGCGTGCTCCGCGTCGGCCTGATCACCGACTCCGGTGACGTGCGCGACGGCAGCTTCAACCAGTTCGCCTACGAGGGCATGCAGGCCGCGGCCCGGTGCTTCGGCTTCGAGACCAGCTACATCGCCAGCGGCACCTCGGAGAACGAGGCCCACCTGCGCGAGCTGGTCGAGGAGGGCATGGACGCGGTGATCACGGTCGGCTTCCCGCTGGCGGCCGCGACGGCGACGGTGGCCGCGAGCCACCCGGACGTGCAGTTCATCGGGGTCGACCAGGTCACCGACTACGACGGTGACAACTACGCCCGGGTCACGTTCAGCGACGACCAGGCCGGCTTCCTGGCCGGTGCCGTCGCCGGCATGCTGACCGGGAGCGGCATCGTCGGCGTCGTCGCCGGGCCCGACGACATCCCACCGGTCGTCGCCCTCGCCGACGGCTTCGAGGCCGGTGTGGCCTCCCTCGCCGCCGACGTCACCGTGCTGCGCGAGCACCTCGACTCGTTCTCCGACCAGGAAGGAGGCGCGGCCCAGGCCGACGAGTTCGCCGCGTCCGGAGCCGACGTCATCTACGCACCCGCCGGGCTGACCGGCAGCGGCGCCATCCTCCACGCCGCGCAACAGGGCCACTGGGTCATCGGCGTCGACCAGGACCAGTATCTGACCACGTTCCAGGGCGGCGGGGTCACCGGCTCCGACCGCATCGTGACCTCCACCGTCAAGCGCGTGGACCTCGGGGTCTTCCTGCAGCTGGTGGACGTCGCCGCCGGGGCGTTCCGAGGCGGTCCGGTGGTCATGGATGCCGCGACGGGCGGTGTGACGTATGCGCCGGCTCACGAAGCCGCGATCCCCGAGGACGTACACACCCGTCTCGAGGAGATCCGCGCCGGTCTGGCGTCCGGCGAACTGCAGGCAGCGTCGTCCCCGGGGGGCGACCGTGGCTGACGGCGAACTTCCTCGGGCCCGCCGCGGCCTGCGGGGTGCCGTCGGGGGCTGCGGCGCGCGGTTCGGCCGGATCCGGCCGAGCCTGCTGGCCAAGTACGGGCTGACGAGCCTGCTGCTGTTCGTGGCGCTCGGGTCGGTCCTCGGGCACGTCCTGCAGGCGTCAGCGCAGGGGCGCATCCTCGACAGTGCGCTGCGGGAAGCGCAGGTGGTGGCTCGCCTCGGCGTCCAGAACTCGCTCACGCCCGAGGAGGTCACGAACGGCCTGACCCCCAGCCGGGTGGACGCGCTCGAACGCGCCTTCGTGGTGAGCCTCTCCGCGTTGGACACCGTCGAGGTGCGGATCTGGAACCGTGACGGGCGCATCGTCTTCGCCAGCGAACGCGACACGATCGGTTCGGCACCCGCCCCGTCCACCGGGCTGCGCCAGGCCCTCGACGGCGAGGCGGTGGCGGTCATCACCGAGGTTGCCGATTCACCCAACCCGTTCCTGCGGCGGCACGGCGTGGTCCTCGAAGCGTTCACGCCCCTGCGGTTCGGTTCCGGCCCCGGTATCCCGGCCGAGGGCGTCATCGCCGTCACGCTGCCGTACGGCCCGGTCGCCGAGGCGATCCAGAGCGACACCTGGCGCCTGCTCGGCGTGCTCGCCATCGCCCTCGCCGTGCTGTGGGGGGTGCTGTTCCGGCTCGTCTTCAGCGCGTCGGCGGCCCTGCGCGAGCAGTCGGAGCAGAACGAACACCAGGCGATGCACGACGGTCTGACCGGCCTTCCGAACCGCAGCCTGTTTGCCGACCGCCTCGACCACGCCGTGGCGCACGCCGAGCGGACCGGTGAACGGCTTGGCGTCATCCTGATGGACCTCGACCGTTTCAAGGAAGTCAACGACACCCTCGGGCACCACCACGGCGACGTGCTGCTGACCAAGGTGGCCGAACGCCTCCACGACACGCTGCGGACGGGGGACACCGTCGCCCGCCTCGGCGGCGACGAGTTCGCGTTCCTGCTGCCCGACGTCGGTGAGGAGGTCGCCATCGACATCGTCGCGACCAAGATCCGCGACGCGCTCGAGCGCCCGTTCGACATCCTGGGCCTGCCGCTCGAGATCGGTGCCAGCCTCGGGGTCGCGGTCTATCCCGACCATGCCTCGACGGGGATCGCGCTGGTCCAGAAGGCCGACGTGGCCATGTACACCGCGAAGCGCGAGCACCGCGGCCATGCCGTCTACGACGCGGCCGACGACGGCAACAGCCGCGACCGGCTGGCGCTGGCCGGTGAACTTCGGGAGGCCATCGACCGTGGCGAGCTGGTGGTCCACTACCAGCCGAAGGTGTGCCTGCGCACGCGTCGGATGACCGACGCCGAGGCGCTCGTGCGCTGGGACCACCCGGTGCACGGCCGGATGGCGCCGGACGTCTTCATCCCCGTCGCCGAGCGCAGCGACCTGATCGCCGCGCTCACCGAGTACGTCCTGGACGTCGCCCTGCGCGACTGCCGCCGGTGGAACGACCTCGGCACCCCGGCGGGTGTGGCCGTCAACCTGTCGGTCCGCAACCTGCGGGGCGGCGACCTGGTCGACACGGTGGCGGAGCTGCTGGCCCGCCACGAGGTGCCGGCTGCCTGGCTGACGCTCGAGATCACCGAGACCATGATCGCCACCAACCCGGTCCGCGCACGTGACGCCGTGCTCGCGCTTCGTGCCCTGGGCGTTCGTCTCTCCATCGACGACTTCGGAACCGGCTACTCGTCGCTCGCGCTGCTGCGGAGCATGCCGGTCAGCGAACTGAAGATCGACCGCAGCTTCGTGGCGGACCTGCGCACGTCGAACGACGCCGAGGCGATCGTCGGCTTCAGCAACGAGCTCGGGCACCGGCTGGACCTCGTCGTCGTCGCCGAGGGGGTCGAGGACGAGGCCACGGCCGAAGCGCTCGCACGGCTCGGATGCGACCTCGCCCAGGGCTACTGGTTCGCGCGTCCGTTGCCCGTCGAGGTCCTGCTCGAGCACCTCGACGACGACAGCAGGATCGTCGCAGCGGTCGAGGCCCGGGTCTGATCCGGGCCGGGCCGCCGCGGGTCGTGCCGGCGGGTGGGACGTGCGAGGATGGGCGTCCGCCCACCGGTACGCGAGCCCGAGGTCGACGCGGATGCCCGGACCACAGCACCTGACGTATGCCGACGCCGGCGTGGACCTCGACGCCGCCGACCGCAGTGTCCGACTGATCGGCGAGGCGGTACGGCGCACCCACCGGGCCGAGGTGCTCGGGAACATCGGTGGCTTCGGAGGCCTGTTCCAACTCGACACCAGCCGCTACCGCCAGCCGGTCCTGGTGTCGGGGACCGACGGTGTGGGCACGAAGGTCGACGTCGCGCGACGCCTCGACCGTCTCGACACGATCGGCCTGGACCTCGTCGCGATGGTCGTCGACGACCTGGTCGTGCCCGGCGGGGAACCGCTGTTCTTCAACGACTACATCTCGGTGGGGCGGCTCGACCCCGAGCGTGTCGCGGCCATCGTCGGCGGCATCGCCGACGGCTGTGCCCTGGCCGGGTGCGCGCTGGTCGGTGGCGAGACCGCCGAACATCCGGGACTGCTGGGGCAGGACGAGTTCGACCTGGCCGGCTTCGGCGTCGCCGTCGTCGAGCGCGACGCGATCCTGGGTCCGGACCGGGTCCGGTCAGGCGACCTGCTGGTGGCCATGCCGTCCTCGGGCCTGCACAGCAACGGCTACAGCCTCGTGCGACGCATCGTGGGGGACCGCAACCTGCACCAGCGGCACGGTCTGTCCCGCGAGCTCGGCGAGGAGCTGCTCACGCCCACCCGGATCTACGCCGCCGACTGTCTCGCGCTCCGCGACGCCGTGGAGGTCCACGCCTTCTGTCACGTCACGGGCGGCGGACTGCCCGGCAACCTGCCGCGCGTGCTGCCCGACGGTCTGTCGGTCCATGTCGACACCGCCACCTGGGCATGGCCCGAGATCTTCGACTGGCTGCGCGACACCGGCCCGGTCGCCGACGAGGAGATGTGGCGCGCGTTCAACTGCGGTGTCGGCATGGTCGCGGTGCTGCCCGCCGACGTCGCCGACACCGCCGTCGCCCTGCTGGCCGAGCGCGACCTCGACGCGTGGATCCTCGGCGCCGTCGTCGAGTCGGTCCCCGACGCACCGCGCGTCCAGCTCAGCGGTCGCTGACGCCGAGCGTCGAGGGTGCGGGACGTCCGAGCAGGTAACCCTGGCCACGGACGCAGCCGTTGGCGGCGAGGAAGTGGCGCTGGGTCTCGGTCTCGATGCCCTCGGCGACCGTGTCCAGGCCGAGGCTGTTGGCCATCGCGATGATGGCGCACAGCAGCGCGTCGTGTCGCTCGTCGCCGATGTCGGCCACGAACGAGCGGTCGATCTTGAGGATGTCGAAGGGCAGGTTGCGGAGGCGGTGCAGCGACGAGTACCCGGTGCCGAAGTCGTCGATCGCGAGCTGGACGCCCAGTTCGCGCAGGCGGCACAGTGCGTCGGCCGCGTCGGTGACGCTGCCGTCCAGCGCGCTCTCGGTCAGCTCCAGCACCAGCGCCTGTGGCGGCAGTCTCGTCGCCGCCAGGGCGTACCGGATGTCGGACGCCAGACGCGGGTCGGTGAGCTGCAGCGTCGACACGTTGACCGAGACGGTCGGCGCCTGATCGCCGTGCCGTTCGCGTAGCGCGGCGGCGTACCGACATGCCTCGTCGATGACCCACCGGCCGATGGCGTGGATCGCGCCGCTGCGCTCGGCGGCCGTGATGAACTCGGCCGGGGACTGCATCCCCTTCTCCGGGTGCTCCCACCGGATCAGCGCCTCGTACCCGTCCAGGCCGCCATCGGCCAGCGAATGGATGGGCTGGTAGTGCAGCACGAACTCGCCGGCCTCGAGGGCACGCCACAGCTCCAGCGCCGAGGTGAGCTCGTGGTCGGTGACCTGGGTCCGGTCGCGTCCCGAGCGCTTCGCCTGGAACAGGGCCCCGTCCGTGCGCGCCCGCAGCTGTGAGGGGGTGTCGCCCGGGCACCACTCGGTGACGCCGGCCGAACCGGTCACGGGGGCCGGCAGCAACGCCCGCAGCTGATCGACCAGCTCGCCCGCGGCGTCGGGGGTCATCCCGGGCAGCATGAAGGCGAACTCGTCGCCGCCGAGGCGTGCCATCAGCGCGGTGTCCGGAAGCTGGGCCTGCCAGCGGCCCGCGGTGGTCGCGAGCAGGCGATCGCCCGCCACCGAGCCGTGCTGGTCGTTGTAGCCCTTGAACCCGTCGAGGTCGACCAGGGCGAGCGCCAGCGGGGTGCGGCTCCGCTCGCAGCGCTCGATCTGCTGCTCGAGCGCCCGTTCGAACCCGCGCAGGTTCATCACGCCGGTCAGCGGGTCGCTGTTCGCCAGGCTGCGCTGCCACGCGGTCCAGACGCTGAGAACCGCGGCCGCCGTCGTGACGCCGCCCACGAGCAGCATCTCGGCGGCCATCGGCTGCCCCAGCGAGCGCAGCGCGACCCCGAAGGCCACCATCGAGAACGCGACGTGGGCCGCGACCGCGCGCGGCGTGAAGAATGCGCCGGCGTACAACCCGATCCAGACGAACAACGCCCCGTAGGCGATCGGGGCACTGCCACCACCCGCGGCGGCGACGCAGCCCCCGATGGCCACGGTGCCGACGACCAGCGGAAGATGACAGGTCCACCGCGTCGGAACCGCCGCCCGGGGCTGCCGGCGTCCGACGGCGATGAGCAGGACACCGACGGCGATCGCCGAGCTGCCGATGAGCGCGAGGACGCCGACCGCCATGTCACGGCGGGCGGCCAGGGCCAGGACGAGCAGGCCGAGGATCCCGCCCGCGATCCAGAGCATCCCGAGCGACTCCAGCCGCCACCGCACGTCGGACGGCGCCGATCGGGCCCATGGCAGGGCATGCGGCCGCGCCACGTCCGTCTGGGACCCCGAACCCACGTTCACGCCACCTCGCTGCTGGACGGCCCTTGCCTCACCAGATGCGGTCGGCCGCGCGCCGGCGCAGCCCATCGCGGGTGCGATGGGCGCGCGGCGAGTGCTTGGTGCGTGAGCGTGCGCGTGCTAGCGGGGGAGCCAGAAACCGCGCAGGCCGCCGACGGCTGCCATCCGCCGCTCGGCGACCGTGATGGCCGCCCGCTCCGTGGACACGCCTTCGGCCCGCGACTCCGCGATGATCTCGTGCAGCGTGCGCGGGATCGCGTCGGCGCGCTGGTGGGCGCGGGCGGCCGAGTAGCCACCCGGCTCGAGCTCGTCCGAGACGTTGATCACGCCGCCGGCGTTCACGACGAAGTCCGGGGCGTAGAGGATGTCGCGCGCCTGCAGGCGGTCACCGTCCTCCTCGGTGGCGAGCTGGTTGTTGGCGCCGCCGCACACCACCCTGGCCTGCAGGTGCGGGATCGTGTCGGCGTCGAGCACGGCGCCGAGGGCGTTGGGCGAGACGATGTCGGCGTCGACGAGCAGCACGTCCTCGACGTCCACGATCTCGACGCCGGGCAGGGAGGCGACGCGTTCACACGCGGCCGACGACACGTCGGCGGCCGTGATCTTCGCGCCCTCCTCGACGAGGTGACCGACGAGACGGGCACCGACCTTGCCCAGACCCTGCACCGCGACGTGTCGGCCGCCGAGCGCGTCGGTGCCGAACACGGCCTGCGCGGCCGCCTTCATGCCGAGGTAGACGCCATACGCGGTCAGCACGCCGGAGTCGCCGGAGCCACCGTGGACCTCGTCGGCGCCGGTTGCCCAGCGGGTCTCGCGCCGGATGACGGCCATGTCGGCCGGCGTGGTGCCGACGTCGCACGCGGTGACGTAGCGGCCGCCGAGGGACTCGATCATGCGTCCGTAGGCGCGCAGGAGCGCCTCGGAACGCAGCTGCGACGGGTCGCCGATGATGACGGCCTTGCCGCCGCCGACGTCCAGGCCGGCACAGGCGGCCTTGTATGACATCGCCCGCGACAGCCGAAGCACGTCGGTGAGGGCCTCGTCGTCGCTCGCGTACGGATAGAAACGGGTGCCGCCGAGCGCCGGTCCGAGCCTGGTCGAGTGCAGCGCGATGATGCACCGCAGACCGGACTCGTCGTCGCTGCCGAACACCACTTGCTCGTGGCCCTTGAAGCGGGCGAAGGTTCCCTCCACCACGTGCTCCTTGCTGTCGTGTCGGCCGTCGTCGCCGGCGGGACGTTCGGTCCCGGACCGGTCGGCGTCGACCTGCTCCCGATGGTCGTGGACGCCTCGCGGGTCGCGCGTGGAGGTCCGGTTCCAGCCTAACGCCGGGTGCCGTCGCCGCGTGGAGGTGGTCGGCTACGTTCGGCGCATGGTCCCGGTCGCACAACTGCGGGTGTTCACCCCGCTCGAGGCGTTCCCGCCCCGCGAGCGCGAACGCTGGGCCGCCTATGTCGAGGCCGGACGAGGCCTCAATCGGCACGAGCTGGCCGACGCGGAGGCCGGCGCGACCGCGGCACGGTTGCTGAAGGGACGCGCCGGGCCCGGACGCGACGGACCCCTCGGCGAGGACGCCGCGCTGGTTCGCCGCGCCGGTGACCGGACGTTGCTCTGCCCGCTCCAGCTCGACCTTCGGGCCGCGATGGCGATGGCCTCGTTCCGGCGCACGGTCCCGGTCGGCCTGATCGACGCGTTCGTACCCGACCAGCGGGCGCTCGCCCGGCTCGAGGACCTGTCGACCTCCGGTCGGGTGCCCCACATCCTCGACGAGCCGTGGGCCGTTCCCCTGCACTGGTTCGTGTGCTTCGCGCCCGAGGAGCGCCGGTATGTCGACCCACCGGAAGGTGCCGGCCCGCGGCTGGGGTACCTGACCACCTGCGACCAGGCCGCCGATCGCCTCGAACGCGCCATCGAGCTGGTCGAGGCCACCGTCGAGGACGGCGAGGACGTCCTCGCGGCGCTGGCCGGCGTGGCGGCCTGGCTCGACGCGTTCGATCCCGCGTCGCTGTTGGAGCTCGACTACGGCGCCGTCGCCCGACTGCTTTCTCGCGAGGAGTTGCAGGCCGACAGGACATGCGCCGAGCTGTGGCAGGCCCTCGACGCCCTCGGCGCCGGTGACCTGCTCGGTGCGGCGGCCTACTACGGCGTCGCGCGCTCGCGATGGACGCACCGGCGCGCCAAACAGCACGCGAGCTGACCGGATACCACGGCCCGTGGCGCATGCGCCGGCGTGGCCTACTAGCGTTTCGCGCGACTGACGGATCCGACGGGGTGGGGAAGGACGGCAAGGTGGAGCTCGAGGGCGCCGTGCAACAGGACGCCTGGTTGACACCAGGGGAGGTGGCGCGGCTGTTCGGGGTCGATCCGAAGACCGTCACCCGTTGGGCCTCGGCGGGCAAGCTGTCGCCGCAGCGGACGCTGGGTGGGCACCGTCGGTACAAGGCCGACGAGGTGCGCTCGTTGCTGCAGGAGCTCGGGCCCCAGCCGGCGTAGCCGGCGGTCAGTCCGCCGCGTTCAGCGCGGCGGCCAGGACGGCGGGCGCGACGTTGCCGCCCGAGAGCAGCACACCGACGCGGGCGCCACGCAGGTCGGGGAGACCACCGGCGAGCAACGCCCCGAGTGCGCTCGCGCCCGAGGGCTCGACGACCTGCTTGAGGCGAGTCGCCAGCAGGCGGACGGCGGCGAGCGCGTCGGCGTCCTCGACCCCTTCGACGCGATCGACGTGGGCCTGGAACAGCGCCAGGTTGCGCGTGCCGATCTCGGGGGTCTGTTGGCCGTCGAGCAGCGTGCGGGGCACCGCGACCTGCACCACCTCGCCCCGGGCCAGGGCGTCGCGCGCGGCGCGGCGTCCCGCCGGCTCGACGCCCACGATCGTGGCCGACGGGCGTCGGGTGCGGACCGCCACGGCGGTGCCCGCCAGCAGTCCGCCGCCGCCGACGGGCGCGATCACCGCGTCGAGGTCGGGGACCTCGTCGAGCAGTTCGAGCGCCGCGGTCGCCTGTCCCGCGATGACGTCGGGGTGGTCGTAGGGCGGGATCACGGTCGCGCCGCGTTCGTCGGCGATCGACTGACCGATGGCGCGGCGGTCCTCGGTGTAGCGGTCGTAGGTCACGACCTCGGCCCCATAGCCGCGGGTGGCGGCCATCTTCACGGGCGGCGCGTCCAGCGGCATCACGATCGTGGCGTGGACGCCCAGCAGCCGGGCGGCGAGGGCGACGGCCTGCGCGTGGTTGCCCGACGAGAAGGCCACCACGCCGCGCGAACGGACCTGCGGATCCAGCGCCGCGAGCGCGTTGTAGGCGCCGCGGAACTTGAACGCGCCGACCCGTTGGAGGTGCTCCGACTTCAGGAAGACCTGGGCCTGACAGGCGGCGTCGAGGGTCGACGACCGCAGGACCGGCGTGCGGTGGGCCACACCGGCCAACCGTCCGGCGGCGCGTTCGACGTCGTCGAAGTCGACCGGCAGACGGTCGGCTCCCGTCGCGGACGTCGTCACGACAGGAACATGAGCTCGTCGCGGATCTGGTCGGCGACGACCCGGCTCGTGGCCGACTGCACCGTGCGCAGGCGGTGGCGACGTTCGTGCCCCTCGCCGGCGCGGACCCAGTCGAATGCCTCGGCCTTGAGTTGGCGGTCGGCGAACGCGACGAGGTCGGGCCGGTCGACGTAGCGTGCGAGGTCGCGCAGGTCGCCGAGCGTCCGCAGCCGCTCCTCGGGATCCTCGTCGGTGGCGTAGGCCTCGATGAGCAGGGCCGGCGCGTCGGGATCCTCCTCGAGGCACATGGTGGCCGCATGCATGGCGAGGTTGAGCTGGCGTTCGTGGTGGGCGGCCCGGACCAACGTCGCGAGGCGGCCGGCCCGTTCGGGTCCGGCCACGTCCTTCTCGATCGCGGCCATCTCCTTCGCGAGATCACGGGCCCGCTGGTCGGGAGCGACCGGCTTGAACTGCGCGTTGACCATCGTGTCGCCTTCCCGGCGTGCTTCCGCCGTGTAGCGCTGACGCGGGAGCCTACTCCCACCGGCCGTCGGCTCAGCCGTGGAGGGCGCGGACCGCGGGCGGAGGGGCGACGTCAGTCCGTCGGGTCGCACATGGCCCGGGTGTCGTCGCGCAACCGCTCGGCGGCGGCCACGACCGCGGGGTCCTGCAGGGCGCTGTGGTCGCCGTCGCGGACGGCCTGCGCCGCATCGGCCACCTTGCGCGCGTCGCCCCGCAGTTCCTCGGGCGCCTGTGCCAACGCCTCCTGGGCGGCGTCGGCCGCCGTCGTGAAGTTGTCGCTCTCGAGGGCGCTGGCGGCGCGCGCGACGCTGAGGCAGAACCGGGCGCGATCGGTGAGATCCTGCGCGCCCGTACGCACGTCGTCGACGCGTTCCTGCAGGTTGGCGCAGGCCCCGCTCAACGCGAGCAGGGCCACGATCGTCACGAACGTTCGTCGGAGCACCTGCCGACTCTATCGAGTTCAGCAGGACCGAGACGTGCGAACCCTACCCGCCGGGAGGTGATCCCTTCGCGTCGCCAACCGTGTCGGGCCCGCACCTGGACAGGCGTCCACAAGGCTGGTCACCGCGGCCCGGCCGGGCCGGTGGGGGCAGGAGGTGGTGGGAGCCATTACCGTGTCGACGTCAGCGTCGGGTTCCCCGCCGGCACCCGGTTCCTCGTCGCAGCACGATCTCGCGACCCGGCGGACGAATCCCAGCGCGCGCCCGACCCTCTTTCGCGGGAGCACACGTCGTGTCCGAGATGCGCGAGCAGCAGCAGTTCGCCTCCAGCCCGATCATCACCGACGGCCTGCCGGCCCAGTACCCCGACATCGACGAGACCGAGACCACCGAGTGGCTCGAGTCCTTCGACGCGGTCGTCGAGGCCCACGGCAAGGCGCGCGGCCGCTTCCTGTTGCTGAAGGTGCTGGAGCGGGCACGGCAACGCAACATCGGCATCCCGTCGTTGACGACGACCGACTACCTCAACACCATCCCGCCGGAGCGCGAGCCGCGGTTCCCCGGCGACGAGGCGATCGAGCGCCGCATCCGCCACCACATCCGGTGGAACGCCGCGGTGATGGTCCACCGCACCAACGTCGAACGCGGCACCGGGGGCCACATCGGCTCCTACGCGTCCGCGGCGTCGCTGTACGAGGTCGGGTTCAACCACTTCTTCCGCGGCAAGGACCACCCCGGCGGCGGTGACCAGGTGTTCTTCCAGGGCCACGCCTCGCCCGGCATCTACGCCCGTGCCTACCTCGAGGGGCGCATCGACGAGGCGCGCCTCGACCGGTTCCGCCAGGAGGTCGAGCCCGGGGGACTCTCGAGCTACCCCCATCCGCGCCTGATGCCCGACTTCTGGGAGTTCCCCACGGTGTCGATGGGCCTCGGCCCGCTCAACGCGATCTACCAGGCCCGGTTCAACCGCTACCTCGAACACCGCGGGTTCAAGGACACCTCGGACCAGCGGGTGTGGTTCTTCGGCGGCGACGGCGAGACGGCCGAGCCCGAGACGCTCGGCGCGCTGGCCGTGGCCAGCCGAGAGGCGCTCGACAATCTCACCTTCGTCATCAACTGCAACCTGCAGCAACTCGACGGGCCGGTCCGCGGCAACGGCAAGATCATCCAGGAGCTCGAGGGCGTCTTCCGCGGTGCGGGCTGGAACGTCATCAAGGTCGTCTGGGGCCGCGACTGGGACGACCTGCTCGCCCGCGACGTCGACGGCGTGCTCGTCAACCGCATGAACGAGGTTCCCGACGGGCAGTTCCAGACCTACACCGCCAAGCCCGGCGACTACATCCGCGACGACTTCTTCGGCACCGACCCGCGGCTGCGCAAGCTGGTCGAGCACCTCGACGACGACCAGCTGACCAAGCTCTCCCGCGGCGGCCACGACTACCGCAAGGTGTTCGCCGCCTTCAAGGCCGCGACCGAGACCTCCGGCGCGCCCACCGTCATCCTGGCGCAGACCATCAAGGGCTGGACGCTCGGGCCCGACTTCGAGGCCCGCAACGCGGTCCACCAGATGAAGAAGCTGTCGTCCGAGGCGCTCAAGTCGTTCCGCGACCGGCTCGGGCTCGACGTCTCCGACGACGAACTCGAAGGCGACCTGCCCCCCTACTCGCACCCGGGCGAGGACTCCGAGGAGATCACCTACCTCAAGGAACGGCGCGCCAAGCTCGGCGGCTTCGTGCCGCAGCGGCGCGTCCAGTTCCAGGTGCCCCAACTGCCCGGCCGTGACGCCTACCAGGCGCTCAAGGAGGGCTCGGGCAAGCAGGAGGTCGCCACGACGATGGCCCTCGTGCGCGTCTTCAAGGACCTCCTGCGCGACAAGAACATCGGCAAGCGCATCGTGCCGATCATTCCCGACGAGGCCCGCACGTTCGGCATGGACTCGTGGTTCCCGACCGCCAAGATCTACGACCGGCTCGGCCAGACCTACGAGCCCGTCGACCGGGACCTGCTGCTGACCTACAAGCAGGCCAAGGACGGCCAGATCATCCACGAGGGCATCACCGAGGCCGGCTCGGTGGGCACCTTCCACGCCGCGGGTACGAGCTACGCCACCCACGGCGAACCGATGATCCCGCTCTACATCTTCTACTCGATGTTCGGGTTCCAGCGCACCGCGGACTCGATCTGGTCCGCCAGCGACCAGCGGGCGCGCGGCTTCCTGATCGGCGCCACGGCGGGTGGCACCACGCTCAACGGCGAGGGGCTGCAGCACCAGGACCGGCACTCGCTGCTGATGGCGCAGTCCAACCCGGCGATCGAGGCCTACGATCCGTCGTTCGCCTACGAGCTCGCGGTGCTGGTCGAAGACGGCCTGCGGCGGATGTACGGCGACCAGCAGGTCGGCGGCGACGGGACCCCCGGCGAGGACGTCGTCTACTACCTGACCGTCTACAACGAGCCGGTCGTGCAGCCCGCGATGCCCGAACACGTCGACGAGCAGCAGGTCATCGACGGGCTCTACCGCTTCAAGGAGGGCGAGAAGGGCGAGCACACCGCCCATGTGCTCGCGTCCGGGACGATCACCAACGAGGCGTTGAAGGCGCAGCAGATGCTGGCCGACGACTGGGACGTGCGCGCCGACGTGTGGTCCGCGCCGGGCTGGAACCGGCTGCTGCGCGACGGGGTTGCCGTCGAGTCCTGGAACCGCACCAACCCCGAGTCCGAACCCCGGGTGCCGCTGGTCACGCGCATCCTCGAGGACACCGAGGGGCCCTACGTCGCGGTCTCCGACTGGATGCGTGCCACCCCGTTCCAGATCGCGGACTGGATCCCGGGACCGTTCGCGGTGCTCGGCACCGATGGCTTCGGGCGGTCCGACACCCGCGAGGCGCTGCGCAAGTTCCACCGCATCGACGCGCCCTCGATCGCCTACTGCGTGCTCGCCGAGCTGGTGAAGCTCGGCAAGCTCGATACGGCCGTGCTGACCAAGGCGATCGAGAAGTACGACCTGTCCTTCGAGCGGGTCCCGTTCTTCGGACAGCCCGGCGACAGCGAGGACATCACCCACTGAGCAAGCGTTGTGACCACCGACGACCAGGAGTGATCCATGGCGACCACCCGTACCGCACACGCCGAATGGCAGGGCGACCTGAAGGCCGGCAGCGGCGACGTCGCGCTCGGTAGCGGGCGCTTCGAGGGCCCCTACACCTTCGTCAGCCGGTTCGAGTCCGGGGAGGGCGGCACCAACCCCGAGGAGCTGGCGGGCGCCGCGATCGCGTCGTGTTACGCGATGTTCCTCGCCAACGTCCTGGCCCAGGACGGCAACGAGGCCGAGTCGGTACGGACCGAGGCGGTCGTGGAACTCGACCGCGTCGACGGTGCCCCCACGGTCACCCGTATCGAGCTGCGTGTCGTCGGCAAGGTCCCCGGCATCGACGCCGACGCGTTCACGGCTGCGGCCGAGAAGGCGAAGGCGGGCTGCCCGATCAGCAAGCTCTACACCGGCGGCTCGGCCGAGATCGTCCTGGACGCCAGCCTCGAGGGCTGAGCCGGGGCCGGCAAGCGCACGTCGGCGCCGCGGCCGTGGCCGGGGTGTCCCAGTGTGTCCAGGTGGTGCGGTAGAACCGGTCTGCCGCACCACCTCGCCCCGCCGGAGACCGAACACGTGGCCGAGCTGACCTACTTCTACGGCACCATGAACTGTGGCAAGTCCACGCTGGCACTGCAGATCCACCACAACGCCGTCATGGCCGGCAAGCACTGCCTGCTGTTCACCAAGCACGACCGTGGTGGCGGACGGATCAGCTCCCGGATCGGTCTCGCCCAGGACGCGATCGTGGTCGGCGACCACCTCGACATCGCCGCGTACGTCCGCTCGGTGACGTCCGGGGGCGAGGCCGTCGACGTGCTCATCTGCGACGAGACCCAGTTCTATTCGCCGGAGCAGATCGAACAGCTGGCCTGGTTGGTCGACGAGCTCGAGATCGACGTGCAGGCGTTCGGGCTGCTCACCGACTTCGCCACGCACCTGTTCCCCGGGTCGCGGCGGCTGCTCGAGCTCGCCGACCGTCGGCAGGAACTGCAGGTCGAGGCCCGGTGCTGGTGCGGCGAGCGCGGGACCCACAACGCCCGCACGGTCGGTGGTGCGATCCAGCGGCAGGGCGAGCAGGTGGTCGTCGGGGACCTTCCACAGGCCTCGCTCGAGACCGGCGACGTGCCCACGGTCGCCTACGAGGTGTTGTGCCGGCGTCACCACCGCCTGGGCACCACGCGGGCCGAGGCGGACCGGCAACCGGAGAAGGAGCGCGAGCGGACAAGGTTTCCGGTCGCCTGATCGCCGCCGAACGGGTAGCGTTGTCGGCGTCAATATCGGTTCGCGGGCAACCGCGGGCCACCACCACCGGGCCGTCATGAGCTGCGACGCGAAGTCGCGGCACGGCCTTTCAGAACGGAACATCGCATGCCGCAGGGCACTGTCAAGTGGTTCAACGCCGACAAGGGCTTTGGTTTCATCCAGCCCGACGACGGGGGCGAAGACCTCTTCGTCCACTTCTCGGCGATCAACTCGCAGGGCTACAAGTCCCTCGACGACGGCCAGAGGGTCAGCTTCGAGGTCACGCAGGGGCAGAAGGGCCCGCAGGCTTCGGACGTCACGCCCGAGTGAGGCGCTGAAACGTCTGGCACCTTCATCGTGGGAAGGCCCCCGCTCCGGCGGGGGCCTTCCCCTTCGGGAACCCCGTAGGGCCGCCCGACCGTCGCTGGTCGCGCGGCGTCAAGGGACCTCGTCGCTGCTGGTGCCGGTGGTCGGCTCGGGTGTCGGGCGCAGGCGTGCGAGATCCGGCGGGAGCACGAACGTCCCCGCGTCGAGGTCGGCGTCGAGCAGGGCGAGGGCCGCGAAGGACGTCGTCGACAGCTGCAGCAGCAGCGCCTGCTGCGCGCGGGTCCACGACACGTGCACGGCGCACACGTCGTCCCACCGGCACGGACCACCGCGCATCACACACTCGCCCGCGGTCGGGTCGCCCTCGGTGGCCTCGATCACGTCAAGCATCGAGATGGCCGATGCGGCGCGCGCCAATGCGTAGCCACCCCGCGGGCCCGCGACCGAGGTGACGATCCGACTGCGCACCAGTTGGGCCATGATCTGGGGCAGATAGCCGCCCGGGATGCTCATCGCCGTCGCGAGTTCCCTGGTCTTGTGCCGACGTTCCGGCGCACGCGCGAGCGCCAGCGTGGCGCGGATGGCGTAGTCGGCGCGGCGGCCCAAGGTCAGCTCCATAAATCATGACCGTAGCACTAATGTTTCTGGAGGGGGTCCCGAGCCGGGGCCCGAGTACCCGGGACTTTCGGCCCTTCGATGCGTCACGCGCGTCCCGCACACTCCGCAAACCAGGAGTGGCTCGCTAAACGTTTGGTGGGCGGCTCCGTCGATCGCCGGCTCGGCATGCGGGTCGGGAAGCGGAGAAACGATGAAGACAAAAGGACTTCCGTACCTCGCCCTGGCCGGCACGCTCGTCGCGGGGCTCGCACTGGGGGCGGTCGGTACCCGGCTCGGCTCCGACACCTCGATCGGCGGCACGTTGGCCGCCGCATCGGCGGCGCGCGGGTTGACGGGCGAACAGGCCGAGGCCGCCCTGTCGACGTTCGTCGCGCCGGGCGAGCACGACGACTACCTGATGTTCGCCTCCGGCGGGCATTCGGGGCAGGTGCACGTCGTCGGCATTCCGTCGATGCAACTGCTCAAGACCATTCCGGTGTTCACGCCGGACTCGTGGGCCGGCTACGGCTACGGGGCCGACTGGGGCGAACAGATCCTCGAGCAGGGCAGCGACCCGAACAAGAACGAAGCGCTGCGCTGGGGCGACGCCCACCACCCCGCCCTGTCCGAGACCGACGGTGACTACGACGGCCGGTGGCTGTACATCAACGACCGCGCCAACGGGCGCATCGCCATGGTCGACCTGCGCGACTTCAAGACCAAGCAGATCCTCGACCTGCCCAACCTGCAGAGCTCGCACGGCGGGGTGTTCACCACGCCGGACACCGAGTACGTCCACATCTCCGCCAAGACGCCGACGCCGGTGTGGAGCGAGAGCGGCTACGCCGACCTCGCCGACTACCAGGAAGCGTTCCGTGGCATGTCGACCTGGGTCCCCGTGAACCAGGAGACGGGCCGGATGGAGCTCGACGGCGGCTTCCAGATCGAGCTGCCGCCCTACAACCAGGACCTGGCCGACGTCGGCAAGGGCGCCAGCGACGGGTGGGCGTTCCTGAACTCCTACAACATCGAGATGGCGACGGGCGGGACCCTCGAGGGTGACGCTCCGTTGGAGACCGGTGCGATCGCGAGCGACCACGACTACCTCCACATCATCAACTGGCACAAGGCCGCCGAGGTCGTGGCCGACGGCAAGTACGTCGAGCACAACGGCATGCGCGTCATTCCACTCGACACGGCCATCGAGGAGGGGCTGCTCTACTTCGCCCCCGAGCCGCGCAACCCGCACGGCGTCGACGTGCAGCCCGGCGGCGAGTACATCAGCGTCTCCGGCAAGCTCGACCCGAGTGCGATCGTGTACTCGTTCGAGAAGATCCAGGACGCCATCGCCAGCGAGGACTTCGTCGGCACCGACGTCTACGGGGTCCCGATCCTGGACTTCGACGCGGTCGTCGAGGCGCAGGTCGAGCTCGGCGGCGGTCCGCTGCACACCCAGTTCGACGGCAACGGCTACGCCTACACGAGCCTGTTCGTCGAGTCGGCGATCGCGAAGTGGGCGCTCGACGCCCCGGCCGGCGGCGAGGAGCCGTGGACGCTGGTGGACAAGATCGACGTGCACTACAGCGTCGGCCACCTCGCCATGGCGCACGGCGACACCTCCGAGCCGCACGGCAACTGGCTCGTCTCGCTCAACAAGCTGTCCGTCGACCGCCACCAGCCGGTCGGGACCCTGCATCCGCAGAACTTCCAGCTGATCGGCGTCGACGGCGAGAAGCCCAAGCTGCTCAAGGACATGCCGGTCGGCTTCGGCGAGCCCCACTACGCGCAGATCATGTCCCGGGAGCGCATCAAGGACAGCGTCTGGACCACCTACCCAGCCGGTACCGACCTGCTGACGATGGAACGGTCCGAGCACGCCGTCGCGGCGGGCGAGGAACGGATCGAGGAGGTGGACGGGGAGCTGCACGTCTACGCGACCGCGAAGCGCAGCCACTTCGTCCCCGACGTGATCCGGGCCAAGGAGGGGCAGAAGGTCGTGGTGCACCTGACCTCGGTCGAGGAGGCCCCCGACATCACCCACGGGTTCGCCATCCCGGCCTACAACATCCAGGCCAGCCTGGACCCGGGTGAGACGGTCACGATGGAGTTCGAGGCCTCCCGCACCGGCAGCTTCGGCTTCTACTGCACCGAGTTCTGCTCGGCGCTGCACCTCGAGATGCAGGGCTGGCTGCTGGTCGAGCCCGCCTGATCCACCTGGCACGCCGGGAGGTCGGCCCGCGCCGCCTCCCGGCGTACCAGGGCACGCCCTGACCCCGAAATCACCAAGGAGCAACCCTCATGCGTACCACCCTCACCGCCTCGATCCTGTTGGCGGCCGCGATCGGCGTGACGGCCTGCGGCGGCGGATCGGAGCCACAGCCCGCCGGCGCCACGGCCGAAGCCGCCGCGGAGGCCGGCGTGACCATCACCGCCAACGAGTTCGCCTTCGAGCCGGGCGACTTCTCGCTCCCGGCGGACGCGGACACCGAGCTCACGCTGAAGAACACCGGCGTGGTCGAGCACGACATCGTCGTCGAGGAGCTCGACGACCGTGAGCTGGTCTTCGCCGCTGCGGGCGAGACGACCACCGAGACCGTCTCGGTGCCGGCCGGGACCTACACCTTCTACTGCTCCATCCCCGGACACCGCGCCGGCGGCATGGAAGGCACGTTGACCGTCGAATGACGGCCGATGCCCCGATCCCACCACCCCGAACGGGGGCTCCGATGCCGAACACGTCGTCCAACGGTTCACCCGACGAACCGCGTGACGGAATCGAGACCGGGCGAGGGCGCCGCGGCGCCCTCGCCGGGGTCGGCGCGCTCGCGACCCTGCTCGTCGCCGCGGGGTGGTTCCTGCCGGTCTGGCAGACCCGGCTGTACGCGCCGCAGTACCCGGGCGGCCTGACGACGATCGCCTACGGCCACCACATGGCCGGGGACATCGACGAGGTCAACATCCTCAACCACTACGTCGGTCTCGGGATGTACGACCCGTCGATGGTTCCCGAGATGCGCCTGTGGCCGGTGGCGCTCGGGGTGGCCCTGCTGTCCGTGGTGGTGGCACTCCGGCTCCGCCCGCGCCTGCCCGGCCGGCTCGCCGCCGCCTACCTGTGGCTGCTGCCGGTCGGCGTGCTGGCCGTGATCCAGTTCCGGCTGCACCAGTTCGGCCACGACATCACGCCGGGAGCCGCGTTCCGGCTCGACCCGTTCACCCCGCGGGTGGTCGGCAGGACGACGGTGTGGAACTTCGAGACCTGGTCATGGCCCGGCACGGGCCTGCTCGCGATCGTGGCCGCCGCCGGGCTCGTCACCTTCGGTCCACGTCTGCTGGCCCCTCGCCGGAGGTCGCCACGTGCCGCGACGGTCGTCGTCGCGATCGCCACGTCGGCGCTCGCGCTGGCCGCACCGGCAGCACTCGCCGCCGACCACGACGCGCACCACGGCCATCACGGGCACACGACGTCGGAGCCAGCGGCCGGTGACGAGGTCGACGGCCACCACGGGCACGTGGACCCGGACGGGACGCTCGGTCCGACGATCGGCCCCGAGCACCACGCGGCGATGCCCAGCATCGTCGAGCACCCGCCCGCGGGCGACCTGGCCGACGTCCTGGCCGCGGCCCAGCCGGGTGAGGTCGTGCGTCTGCCCGCCGGCACCTACCGCGGCCCGGTGGTCATCGACCGGCCCGTCGTCATCGAGGGCGAAGGTCTGCCGATCATCGAGGGCAACGGCGATGGCAGCGTCATCACCGTGCGGGCCCCCGGCACCGTGATCCGGGGCGTGGTCGTCCGCGGCTCGGGGCCCGGACCGACCGGCGACCCCGCCGGCATCCGCATCGAGGCGGACGACATCACCGTCGAGGGTGCGGTCCTGCTCCACAACTACGTCGGAATCGCCGTCGACACCGCCGCCGCCGTCAAGTTGCTCGACAACCACGTCCACGGTCGTGCCGCCGCCCGGATCGTCGACGAGGACCACGCGGTCGCGACGGACGAGGACGAGGGTCACGCGGGCGCCGAAGGCCACGCCGGACATGCCACCCACGCGGAGCGCGATGCTCACTCGGGGCACGAAGCCCACGCGAGACACGCCACCCCCGCGGAGCACGGCACGCACGTGATGGACGCCGCGAGCAGCGGTCCCGGCCGCGGCGACGGCATCTGGTTGCACGACGTCGACCACATCGTCGTCCGCGGCAACCACGTCGTGCACGTGCGCGACGGGGTGTACGTCTCGTTCGGCGCCGGGGCGCTGATCGACGGCAACCACGTGCAGCACAGCCGCTACGCCCTGCACACGATGTTCGCCCGCGAGATGTCGGTGGTCCAGAACCACTTCGTCGACAACCTGTCCGGGCTGGTGCTGATGTACGGGGGCGACCTGCTGCTGCTGCGCAACCACGTCGAGGGCAGCACCAGCGCCTCCACCGGCTTCGGCGTCCTGCTCAAGGACGTCGTGGGCGTCGAGGCAACCCAGAACCTGCTGGTCGACAACCGGGTCGGCCTGCACCTCGACGGGCCCAACGAGACCGCCGAGAACCTCTTCATGGCGAACACGGTGGCTCGCAACTCGGTCGGCGTGCACGCCCTGCCCTCGGCACGTGCCACCTTCGGCGCCAACAGCTTCGCCGACAACGCCGTCCAGGTGGCCGCGACCAAGCTGCCTCGGCTCGAGTGGGCGTCGCGTGGCTGGGGCAACTACTGGAGCTCCTACCGCGGCTACGACCGCGGCGACGGCAAGGGCGCCGTGCCCCACACCGAGGGTGGCGTCGTGGACCGGTTGCTGCTGCGCCATCCCGAACTCGCCGCGATCGCCGACGGTCCTGGGCTGCGTCTGCTGCGGGCGATCGAGGAGCGGTGGGGAAGCCGCCAACCGGTCGTGGTCGACCCCGCGCCGCTGACGGTGCCGCTGTCACCGCCGCTGCCCGTCTCCGACGAACGTCCCCTGCACCCCGGTGCCGGGCTGGCCGTGGCGTTCGTGCTCGTGCTGCCCACCGTCGGCCTGTCCTGGCGTCACCGACGCCGTTCCCTGCGTAGGAGCCGTACCCGTGTCGCCCTCGCCTGAACCTCCCCGCCTGCGTGTCCGCGGCCTGACCAAGCGGTTCGGCGCGTACACCGTCCTCGACCACGTCGACCTCGACGTGGAGCCGGGCAGCATCGTCCTGCTCACCGGCAACAACGGCAGCGGGAAGACGACCCTGTTGCGGTGCGTCGCCGGCCTCGCAAGAGCCCGTGGCGACATCGAGGTGGACGGTCGTCCGCTGACGGCGGATCCCGCCAGCCGCCGTGCCGTCGGCTACCTGCCCCAGTCGGTCGGCCTGCCGGCATGGGCCACGGGCGACGAGGTCCTCGCCCTGTTCGCGGGGCTGCGCGGCGAAGCGGTCGCGGCGTTCCCGCTGCCGGACGGGTTCCTGCCGCCCATGGACCGGCCGCTGGGCACCCTCTCGGGTGGACAGCGCCAGCGCCTCGCCTTCGCGGTCGCACTGCTCGGGCAGCCGCGACTGCTGCTGCTCGACGAGCCGGCCGCCAACCTCGACGACGACGGCCGCGCACTGCTCGGTGCGCTGCTGCGCACCGTGCGTGACGCGGGCGCGAGCGTCGTCGTCGCCGCACCGTCCCCGGGCGACCTCGCCGGTCTTCCCGACCGGCAGGTGCGGTTGTCCCAGGGACGGATCGAGCGACAACTCCAGGAGATCGTCCGATGAGCATCGCAGGTGCTTCTGTTCTCCGCCTCGCCGCCTTCGAAGTACGCGGGGCGGCGCGGACCCGCTGGGTCGCCATCGGCGGGGGGCTGTTCGCGCTCGCCGCGGCGGCCGTCGCCCTGGCCGGGCTGCGCTCGCTGTCCGCGCTCGGGTTGGCAGGCGCCGGCGCGGCGACCGACGCGCTCGTCCACCTCGCCCTCCTGTTGCCGCCGCTGATCGGGCTGCTGCTGGGCGCCGGCAGCCTCGCCCGCGACCGGGAGCGGGGAATGCTGGCGCTGCTCGCGACCCAGCCGCTGCGTCGGGGAGCGCTCCCACTGGCGGCGTTCGCCGGGGCCGTGCTGGCCAGCTGGGCGGTCGTCGCACTCGGGCTCGGTGTCGCGACGGTCGTCATCGCGGGGGTGATGACGGCGGCGGACCTGGTGGCCCTCGGCGGCGTCCTCGCCGTCAGCCTGGCCGCGACGGCGACGGCCGTCGCTCTGGGTGTGCTGCTGTCCGCGGCGACCAGCACCCATCACCAGGCGACGGCGGCCGCGGCGTCGCTGTGGCTGTTCCTCGCCCTCGGCATGGACCTGTTGCTGGCCGGAGCCGCTCCCGGGCTGCAGTTCGGACCGGCCGGCCTGCTGGCCGCGGTCCTGCTCAATCCCCTGGAGGCTGCGCGGGTGCTGGCGGTGATGGTCCTGGGCGACGGCACGTCGCTCGGCACGTTCGGCGCGTACCTCGCCGACCGGTTCGGGGACGCCGGGGCGCTTCGGCTGCTGACCGGGTGCCTGGCCGCCTGGATCGTCGCGCCGCTGCTGCTGGCGTGGCGGATCACGACCCGTCGGGACGTGTGACGCCGGGAACCGCCCCGGTCACGCGAATGTGAATCCATCGGGGGGCCGTTGCTTCCACTGGTGGTTCGGGGACGTCTGACGTTTCGGCGGATCTCCGTCCTCGCGGTCAGGGGACGCGTTCGAAGAGGGCGGCCATGCCCTGGCCGCCGCCGATGCACATCGTCTCGAGGGCGTAGCGACCCTCGCGACGATCGAGCTCCCTCAGCATCGTCGCCAGGATCCGGGCGCCGGTGGCGCCGACGGGGTGGCCCAACGAGATCCCGGAGCCGTTGGGGTTGAACCGCTCGTCGGTGAGCGGATCGAGGCCCCACTCGTCGGTGACGGCAAGAACCTGCGCTGCGAAGGCTTCGTTGAGCTCGATCAGGTCCAACTCGCCCATCGCCACGCCGGCCCGCCCGAGCACGGATGCCGTGGCCGGCACCGGACCGATGCCCATGGTCTGCGGTGGTACACCGGCAACGGCCCAGGTGACCAGGCGGGCGAGCGGGCGTAGGCCGAGCTGTTCGGCGCGCTCGACGGTGGTGACGACGCAGACGGCGGCACCGTCGTTCTGCCCCGACGAGTTGCCCGCCGTCACCGTCGCGTCAGGATCCTGGCGCCCCATCACCGGACGCAGCTTCTGCAGCGCCTCGAGGCTCGTGTCGGCACGCGGGTGTTCGTCGGTCTCGACCACGACCGCGTCACCCTTGCGTTGCGGGACCTCCACCGGAACGATCTCGGCTTCGAAACGCCCTGCCTGCTGGGCTGCGACGGCACGTTGGTGCGATCGCAATGCCAGTTCGTCCTGTCGTTCGCGGGTGATGGCACGGTGCCGACGCAGGTTCTCTGCTGTCTCGAGCATGCCGCCGGGAACCGGGTGGTGCCTGCCCCCTGCCGTGACGCGTGCCCGCGCCAGACGGTCGGCGAGCTCGACGCCTCCAGCCGTCACGCCCCAACGGATCGCGTCGGTGTAGAACTCGACCTGGCTCATGCTCTCGGCGCCGCCGGCGACGACGACGTCGCAGACACCGGTCTGGATCCGCATGGCGGCGTCGGCGATGGCCTGCAGACCCGACCCGCAGCGCCGGTCGAGCTGCAGTCCGGGCACGTCGACCGGCAGGCCGGCGTCGAGCGCCGCGACACGCCCGATGGCCGGGGCCTCGCCACTCGGGTAGCCGTGCCCGAGGATCACGTCGTCGATGGACTCGGGGTCGAGCCCGGTGCGGTCGAGGAGCTCCCCGATGACGGTGGCGGCCAACGACTGGGCGGAGACGTCGCGCAGCACACCACCGAAGCGGCCGACGGGGGTCCGCACCGGCTCACAGATGACGGCGTCACGCATGGCCCTGCTCCAGGTCGGGTCGGGTGAGGAAGTCGGCGACGAGTCGCTCGAACGGCTCCGGCTGCTCCAGGTTGGCGAGGTGGCCCGCCCCTGGCAATTCGGCATAGCCGGCGTGCGGTAACGCGGCGTGCAGCGCCTGGGCGTCGGCCGGCGGGGTGGCCTCGTCGGCGGTTCCGACGACGACCAGGCAGGGGGCGCGTACGGCGGCGGCTTCTGCCAGCAGGTCGGCGGTCGCCAACGCCTCGCAACTGGCGGCATAACCCTCGGGCGCCGCCCGGCGCAGTCCCTGCTCCACGCGAGCGAGCGCGGGTGCGCGGCCGGCCCGGAAGGTCGGACTGAAGAAGCGACCGAGAACCAGATCGACGACGGCGTCCATGCCCTGCTCGCGGACCGTGGCGGCGCGGGCGCGCCAGGCGTCTTCGGTCCCCACCTTGGCCGCCGTGTCGGCGAGGACGACGCGGCGGACGCGCTCGGGGACGTGGGCGGCGAGCCACAGGGCGACCAGACCGCCGAGGGAGATCCCGCACACGTCGGCACGTTCGACCCCGTGGTGGTCCAGCACCGTCAGCGCGTCGCGGCCCAACCGTGCCACCGTGTAGGGGCCGTCGGGGACGGACGACGTCCCGTGTCCGCGCTGGTCGTAGCGCAGCAAGCGATGCGACGGCGACCAACCCGGCACCTGGGCGTCCCACATCGACAAATCGGTCCCGAGCGAGTTGATCAGCAGCAGTGGTGGCGCATCCGGGTCGCCGTCCGTCCAGGTGCGCAGGCGCACGCCGTCGTCGGTCTGGACCACTTCCTCGTGGCTCACCGCCCCAGCTCCTGCCGGGTTCGGGCATGCGCTGCCAGTGCACGCTCCACGCCGGCGACCGCGGATGCCGTTGCGGCGGCGGGGTCGAGGACGTGCGCGAGCCGGTCTGGATCCAGGTGCTGGGTGACGCGCGGGTCGGCCGTCGCGGCCTCCAGCAGGGGATGCCCGGCCGCGGCGGCGGCCGCGGCGACCTCGGTGGTCAGGGCCTGTGCAGCCGGCCGTCCGAGCGCTGCGGCCAGGGCCGTCGCCAGGGCCTCCGAGCCGGTCAGCCCCCCGTGTGCGCCCAGGTTGGCGCGCATGCGATCGGTGTCGACCTCGAGGCCTTCCAGGGCATGCGCCAAACGGGACACGGCACCGCCGAGCCGGACCAGCGCCGAGGGAAGCGCGGCCCATTCCGCCTGCCAGGCGCCGGCGGCCCGTTCGTACTCGTTCGCGCCGGCCGCCTCCATCAGCACCTGGCACTCGCCGCGGGCGAGCCGGGCGGCCGCGCGGGCCGCGGTGGCGTGTGTCGGGTTGCGCTTGTGCGGCATCGCGGACGAGCCGGGACCGTTGCCCGCACCCTCGCGAAGCTCCCCGATCTCGGTCTGGGCCAGCAGCACGAGATCCGTCGCGATGCCTTCGATGGCGCCAGCGGTGGTGGCCAGGGCGCCGGCGAGTTCGGCGATGCGGTCGCGCTCGGCGTGCCACGGCAGGTCGGGTGCGGCCAGTGCGAGTGCGTCAGCGAGTGCCTCGACGACGTCGTGGGCGTGTTCACCGTAGACGGCGGCCGTGCCCGCGGCGCCGCCGAGCTGCACCACGAGCACGCGCGACCGCATCCAGGCGAGCTGCTCGCGGCGACGGTCGAGGGCACGCAGCCAGCGTGCTGCGCGGAGCCCGAAGGTGATCGGCACGGCCTGCTGTCCCAACGTGCGTCCGGCCATCACGGACTGCCGGTGTGCGTCGGCCAGCGCGGCACAGGTCTTGGCCGCATCTTCCAGGCGGTGGTCGAGCAGGTCGAGTGCATCGCGAAGCTGGAGGACCACGGCCGTGTCGACGATGTCCTGGCTCGTCGCGCCGTGGTGGAGCCAGGCGGCTGCCAGCTCGTCGGCTCCCTGCGTCAGCGCGGCGACCAGGGGGATGACCGGGGTCGCGGCGCGCGACGCCTGCTCGGCGAGATCGACCAGATCCACCCGGCCCACGGCGCACGCGTCGTCGATGGCGTCGGCCGCCGCCAACGGGACCAGGCCGCAGCGGGCCAGCGCGCGACCGATGGCCGCCTCCACCTCGACCATCCTGGCGATGCGCGCCGGCCAGCCCACGACCGCCGCCATCTCCGTGTCACCGAAACCGGCCTCGAGGAGCCCGTCCGACCATCCCGTCTCACGCACGTGCGTGGGCCCGCTCGGTGCGCTCCTGGAGATCGCGCAGGACGTGCAGTTCCTCGGCCGTCGGGGGCGGCGTCGTCGCGAGTCGGGTCGCGAACCGGATGGGCCAGCCGGTCGCCTCGGCGACCTGCTCACGTGTCACGCCCTCGTGCAGGGAGGTCACGACGAGCTCTCGGGTCTCGGGGTCCGGCTCGAGCAGGCAGAGGTCGGTCACCACGAGTACCGGTCCGGCCGTCGACAGCCCGGCCGCCGCCCGGTCGCCGGGCCCCCCGCCGTGCCCGAGCGACGTGATGAAGTCCACCGTGTCGACGAAGGTGCGTGCGTTGTGTTTGGCCGTGATCAGGACCTCACCACACGAGCCGGCGATCTCGGGCGCTCCACCTCCGCCTGGAAGCCGCACCTTCGGCTGCGCGTAGTCACCGATGACCGTGGTGTTGATGTTGGCGAAGCGGTCGATCTGCGCGCCACCGAGGAAGCCCTTCGAGATGCGGCCGCCCTGGAGCCAGTACTGGAACATCTCGACGACGGGCACCGTGGTCAGGGCGGTGTCGCACAGCTCGCCGTCGCCGATCGACAGGGGCAGCACGTCCGGGCGGGTCTGCAGGGTGCCGGACTCGTAGATGAGCACGATGTCGGGGGCGTGCGTGAGCCGGGCGAGGTTGCAGGCGGCCGAGGGTGCGCCGATACCGACGAAGCACACGTCGTCGTTCCGAAGCGCCCGGCTCGCCGCGATGGTCATCAGCTCGTCGGCGGTGTGTGGCACGGCGCCGTTGCCCGCCCGGTCGGTGGCGACGTTCACGAGTCGGCTCCGGTCGTCTGCGGCTCGAGGACGTGCTCGTGGAGCCACGCCCGGAACTCTTCGCGGTCTCGCGAGATCGCATCCCAAGCCCGGTAGAAGGCATTGTCGCGCCCGTAGTAGCCGTGAGCGTACGACGGCGCGGCGCCGCCCGGCGCCACCGCCACCGCGTCGATGGCCCAGGCCGGGATGATCACCGAGTTCGGGCTGGGCGCAGCAAGGTCGTCCACGATCTCCTCGACGGTGACGATCGAGCGGGTCGACGCGAGGACCGTCTCCTTCTGCACACCGACGATCCCCTCGACCAGCACGTTGCCGACACGGTCGGCGCGTTGGGCGTGCACGATGCCGACGTCGGGACGGAGGGCGGGAACGGCCGCCAACTCCTCGCCGGTGAACGGGCAGACGACGCTGCGGATGTTGGGATTGACCCTCCGCAGGTCGGATCGGGCGTAGCCCCGCAAGGTCGCGAACGGCAGCCCTGCGGCTCCGGCGTGGAAGGCCGCAGCCATCGCGGCATGGCTGTGCTCCTCGAGCTGAAGCGGCTGTGGCCAGCTTTGCTCGACCGCGTCGCGCAGCCGGTGCAGGGAACCGACACCGGGGTTGCCTCCCCAGGAGAACACCAGTTTGTCGGCGCAGCCGGCGCCGATGAGCTGGTCGTAGATCAGGTCCGGCGTCATGCGGATCAGCGTCAGGGCCTGCCGGCCCTGACGGATGATCTCCTGAGCGGCGGCGAACGGGATCAGGTGCGTGAACCCCTCCATCGCCACGGTGGCACCATCGCCCACGTGTTCGGCGATGGCGTCGTGGAGGGAGACGATCTCGGCCACGGCAGGTCCTCAGGCGTCGAAGAACACGGTTTCGTCCTCGCCCTGGAGGACGACGTCGAAGCGGTAGCGGGGCAGGCCGTCCTCGTCGCCGTCCCGGTGGGCGATCAGGGTGTGCCGCCGTTCGGCAGGGACGCTGGCGAGTACCGGATCGTTCTCGTTGGCGGCGACCCCGTCGAAGTAGATCCTGGTATGCAGGTGGTCGAGCAGTCCACGGGCGAACAACTGCAGGTTGAGGTGGGGGGCCTGGACGGAACCATCTCGACCTGGGACCGTGCCGGGCATGACGGTCGTGATCCGGAATTCGCCGGTGTCCCTCGACGTCGCGACACGTCCGAACCCGATGAAGGCACTGGGGACGTCAGCCGCCCGCCCGTCGGCGGGGTGGCGGTAGCGGCCGCCGCCGTCCGCCTGCCAGACCTCGACCATGGCGTCGGCGACGAGATCGCCGACGCCGTCACGGATGGTTCCGAGGACCACGATGGGCTCGCCTGCCTGCCCGTCCGGGTCCAGGCGGTCGACCGGCTCCTCGGTGAGGGCGTAGTGGAAGAACGGCCCCACCGTCTGGGAAGGGGTCTGAGGTCGTAGCGCCGGCATCTGCTCGCGTCCCGTCACGCCAATGCCCCTGCGCCGCCCGCCTCGAAGGGCGTCGCATCGGGCCCGCGGAGCACGATGTCGAACCGGTACCCGAGGGCCCACTCCTCCTGGGTGATGCCGTGGTCGTAGACGCCGATCAGGCGGTGCCAATGCTCCCGCGGGATCGACCCCATGATCGGGTCGAGCTCGTGCAGTGGGTCACCGGGGAAGTACATCTGGGTGATCAGCCGTGTCACCAACGCCGGGCCGAACAGCGAGAAATGGATGTGGGCCGGCCGCCACGCGTTCGGGTGGTTGCGCCACGGATAGGCGCCCGGCTTGATGGTGAGGAAGCGGTAGGAACCGTCCTCGTCGGTGACGCTGCGGCCGCGGCCGATGAAGTTGGGATCCAATGGGGCCGGGTGTTGATCTCCCTCGTGGACGTAGCGGCCGGCCGCGTTGCACTGCCAGACCTCGACGAGGGTGTTGGGCTGTGGTGTGCCGTCCTCGTCCAGCACCTGCCCGGTCACGATGATGCGCTCGCCCATCGCCTCGCTGCCGGTCCCCGCATTGGTGGTGAGATCGGCGTCCTCCGGCATCACCTCGGCGAGAGCTGGACCGGGGCCGGTCACCTCCGACAGGGTGTGTCCGAGCGGCACGAGCGCCTGTTTCGGATGCCGCGCGCCGGTGGACTTGTACGCCGGATGGTCGTACGGCGGATAGGCACTCCTGTCGCGGCGACGGTATCCGCCGGAGGCCGGGGACGGGGCGCCCTCGATGGTCACGATGTTCCCTCCCTGCCCTCGGGTTCATCTCCGAACACGCGTTTGAGCGCCGCGAAGGCGGTGTTGGCGGCCGGGACCCCGCCGTAGAGCGCCACGTGGAGCAGGGTCTCGGTGATCTGCTCGGGTGTCGCTCCGGTGTTGCGGGTCGCACGCAGATGCATCTCGAGTTCGCGCTCGTGGCCGAGCGCCGCCAACAACGCCACCGTCACCAGGCTGCGGGTTGCGAGGTCGAGCCCGTCACGGCCCCACACGTCCGACCAGGCGGCGCCGGTGATGTAGTCCTGGAACGGCGCGTCGAGCGACGTGGTGCTCGCGATCGCACGGTCGACGTGTTCGTCGCCGAGCACCTCGCGACGAACACGCATGCCGCGTTCGCTGCGGGCGTCATTCACGGTGGGTCTCCGTCTACCCGTCCGCGATCACCTTGTCGGCGGCGGGCCGTGGTTGCTAACGTGTGTTCGTACAGCGAACGAGTGTTCACAGGACGAACCCATGCAAGCAAGGGTCCCGGTAGCTGTCAAACGATGACGGACTCGGTCCGTGCGTTCGAACGAGGGTTGCGGGTGATCCGCAGCTTCACGGCCGACACGTCACTGCAGACGTTGGCCGACGTCGCGCGTGCCACGGACCTCAACCGCGCGACGGCGCGACGCTTCCTGCTGACACTGGAGGAACTCGGATACGTCCGGCGGGTCGGCGACCTGTTCACGCTGACGCCACGGGTCCTCGACCTCGGCTACGCGTATGTCTCGTCGTTCGGCGTCCCACAGCTCGCTCAGCCCTACCTGGAGCAGCTGAGCGAACAGTTGCACGAGGCGGCCTCGGTGGGCGTGTTGGACGGCGCCGAGGTGGTCTATGTCGCGCGTGTGCCGGCCAAGCGGGTCATGACCGTCTCGATCGGCTTGGGTACGCGTTTCCCCGCCTACCGCACCTCCCTCGGACGGGCCTTGCTCGCGTGGCTCCCCGACGACGAGGTCGAGCGGCTCTGGGACGTCAGCGACAAGCAGCAACCCACCTCGAGGACCGTTGCGGACCTCGACAGCTTGCGGCAGCGGTTGCGTGCGGTTCGCCGCCTGGGGTATGCGCTGGTCGACCAGGAACTGGAGATCGGCGTGCGCTCCGTCGCGGCACCCGTGAGAGACGCGACCGGCCGCCCGGTTGCCGCCATCAACCTCAGCACCCACGTCAGCCGAACCACCAAGCAGGACCTGCAGCAACGGTTCGCCCCGGCGCTGCTGCGGACTGCCGGCCAGATCGAGCACGCGCTGTCGAGCCGGCCCAGCTGAGCAGCCGACGTCGGGGTCCAGGTTGGGGCGAGGGCTCTCGGCGGACAGGTGCCATCTCCGCTCCCCGTTCGCGTCAGCGACGAGCGGGTCACAGCGCCAGCAGGAGGGCGGCGTAGGCCGCGGCGCCGAGGACGAACGGGGTCCAGCGGGCGCGGCGGTCGGCGGGCAGCTCCTCCTTGAGCACGTTCATGATCACGCCGCCGCCGAGGAAGGCCAGCAACAGCCCGAGGGTCGCCTCGGAAACGGTGGTGGCCACGCCGACCGCCCAGCCGGCCAGGACGCCGAACGCGACCAGCCACCGCCCGACGCGGTCGTACAGGTCGGCATGGTGCTCCCGCAGTCCGTGGTCGTTGACGACGAAGTGCACGCCCATGGCGAACGCGAAGGCGGCCAGGGCGGCGAGCGAGAGCTCCGCTCGCTCGACCAACAGGTAGCCGATGACCGCGTTGTACGCCGTGTAGCTGGCGAGGTGGGTCCAGCCGACGCGACGGTCGGCCGGCGGCGCGACGCCGCGTGCACGACCCTCGGAAGCTGCCGAGCGGTCCGCCCGGGACCGACGTGCGCTGAGCTCGAGGCCATAGAAGACGGCGAGTCCCGCGAGCGCCACGAGCCAGGCGTGGCTGGCCAGATAGGGCACGCGTTGCACGGCCGTCGTCTCGAGCAGGTGACGTTGCACGTGCGCGAGTTCGGGCAGGAGGTGGACGAAGACGTAGGCCGCGGAGACGCCCGATCCGGCCGACAGCAGCCAGCTGCGTGGCACCACGCGCAGACCGTGGACGCGTCCGGCCATGGCGTGCAGGATCGCGAGGATGGCAGCGGCGACTGCGGAAGCCGTCACCATCGCGCCACCTCCGTGTCCGGCGGCCGGCCCGGAAGCGTAACGACGTGGCGTCGCGATCACGCGCGACCCCCCCAACCGCCGTGTCACCGACACCTGGGCCGGGCGTCGGGTGGGGCTCGGCGGCGCAGGCCGCCGAGGGCCCACGACGGCTAGCGTGATGGGCAGGGCTGACTGCGAGGATGCTGATGAGGGCCACCGACAGCTACGAGGGGCTGCTCGCCGAAACGATCACGGTCCCCGGCCAGGGCGGCGACCGGATCCACGCCTACTCGGCTCGTCCGCTCGGTCCGGGTCCGTATCCGGGGGTGGTGCTTTTCCACCACCGGCCGGGGTGGGACGAGTGGTACCGGCACGCGACGAGGCTGTTCGCCCATCACGGCTACTTCGCGGTGTGTCCGGACCTGTACTGCCGGGTCGGGCACGGGGAACCAGACGATGTCGCCGCGCGGGCCCAGGCCGAGGGTGGAGTCGCCGACGAGCAGGTGGTCGGGGACGCCGCCGCGTGCGTCGATCTCATCCGCTCGCACCCCGCCTCCAGTGGCCGAATCGGGTACTTCGGCACCTGCTCCGGAGCGCGTCATGCGTACCTCGCCGCGTGCCGGGGCCCGGTCGTCGACGCCCTCGTCGACTGCTGGGGTGGCCGAATCGTCATGGCCGCCGACGAGTTGACGGACAAGCAGCCCGTCGCGCCAGTGGATCTGACCGCCGACCTGCCCTGCCCCCTGCTCGGCCTGTTCGGCAACGAGGACCGCAACCCGACGCCGGAGCACGTCGATGTCCTCGAAGACGCACTCCGGACCCACGACAAGCCCTACGAGTTCCATCGGTACGAGGGAGCAGGGCACGGGTTCTTCTACCACGACCGTCCAGCCGCCTACCGCGCCGAGGCGGCGGTTGACGGCTGGCAGAAGGTCTGGCGATTCCTTGCAGACACCCTCGGCGGCGAGTGACGGAGACGAACGATGTGCACCACGATCGCGGAGAAGGTCCCGCTGACCGGCAGCGGCAAGGGGGCGTCCGGCTGGTTCGACCTCACCGATCTCTACGTCGGCTACGACCACCCCTTTCACGCTCCGCACGAGCATGCGCTGAGCCTGAGCTTCGTCAACGAGGTCGCAGGCGAGCGGGTGGCCGTGGAGCTCGACCGTGCCAACGCCCGGCTTCTCGCCGACCGCATCCTCGCGGCGCTGGCGCTGGCCGATCGTGTCGAGGATCCCGACGACGAGAGCTCACGCCTCGCCATGCAAGGCGATGTACGGTCGAGCGCGCGTTGCCGGCACCGTCGGTGATGGCTTGACGGTCACCGTACGCGTCGGAGGGCGCGCCACCGAGCAGGCTGTCCACAGGCCCGGTTGGCACATCTGTCACGGAACGGCGTCTGACGGCCGTGAACATGAGGGGAGATGACGAATTCGGGCCTTTAGGCGTGCTAAGGGCCCGAATTCGCGGGGGTGGTCAGGGGCGGGGTCGAACCGCCGACACCACGATTTTCAGTCGTGTGCTCTACCAACTGAGCTACCTGACCAGGCGGCGTCGAGGCTAGAGCCTGACGTTGCGCCCTGCATCGCCGGTTGCCCGGTGATGCAGCACGGCCGGTCGCGAGACCGGCCGTGAGCGGACCTGACGGGATTTGAACCCGCGACCTCCACCTTGACAGGGTGGCGAGCACTCCAAACTGCTCCACAGGTCCCTGTGGACGTTGCACGTGGGCCGCGCAGGACTCGAACCTGCAACCAGCGGATTAAAAGTCCGATGCTCTGCCAGTTGAGCTAGCGGCCCCGGCTGGCAGGCTGCGACCGTGCAGCGCGCGGGAACGATACCCCGGGCCCCGCGCGGGCGCCAACCGGCGAAGACGGAGCCTAGCGTGCGCGCGCAGACCGACCGACGAGCCCGTGACGAGGACGCCATGCCAGCCCCAGACGACACGCACGGTCACGTCGAACGACCGGTCGAGCCGTCGTCGTGCGGCGTCGTGCCGCTGTCCGTCGCGGAGTCCGCCAGCGTGGTGGCCTCGATCGAGGCGGACGAAGCGACCACCGGCGCGCCGGTGGTCGACGAGGCGGAGCTGCTCCGCCTGCGCCGTTTCGCCGAATCGGGCCTGCATGCCGACGACTGGCAGCCGTTGGTCGCCCGTCGCGACGGCGAGTTCGTCGGCTACGCCGGGGTGCGGACGAGCGACCCGGCGGCCTCGGGGGACGCCGCCACCAGGCGCGGGATCGAGGAACACGTCGAGGTGCTGCAGCGCCTGCTGGTCGCTGCCGCCGAGCGCGCCTCCGATCGGGGCGTCTCGAGACTGCAGGTGTGGGTCCGTCAGGTCGGTGCCACGGAGATCGCCGCGGCGGCGGCGGCCGGCTACGCGGTGGATCGCCGGCTCGGCGTGCTCGGCCGCGACCTCGACGTGGTCCGCGTCGTACCGCCGGAGGAGGGATGGCGCATCCGTGCCTCGGAGCCCGGTCGCGACGACGCCGGCATCGTCGCGGTGCTCGCCGCCGCCTACGAGGGCACCGACGAAGCGGGCTGGACGCGGGCGCAGCTGCGCGAACGCCAGGGCTACGACTGGTTTCGGTCCCAGGACCTGCTCGTCGCCGAGGACGAGGCCGGGCAGCTGGGTGGGCTGCACTGGCTCAAGCGTCGCGGTGGCGGCCAGGGCGAGGTCTACAACCTCGCGATCGCCCCGCACGCGCAGGGCGCTGGCCTCGGCGCCGCATTGCTGACGGCCGGCCTCGACCACCTACGCCGCGTGGGATGCGACGAGGTGGTGTTGTGGGTCGACCGCGCCAACGAACGCGCGGTGCGTCTGTACGAGCGGTACGGCCTGACGACCCGGTGGGACGACGTCGCATTCGGTCGCGACCTCCCCTGACCGACCTTCAGACCTCCGGGTCCTCGGCGCCGCGTTCCTGCCGCTGTCCGGGCGGGACGAGCTTGTAGCCCACCCCGCGCACGGTGACGATCATCGACTCGTACTCGGGGCCGAGCTTCGCGCGCAGGCGCCGTACGTGCACGTCGACGGTCCGCGAGCCGCCGTAGTAGTCGTAGCCCCAGACGTCCTGCAGCAGCAGGTCCCGGGTGAAGACGCGGTTGGGGGCACTGGCCAGCGCCTTGAGCAGTTCGAACTCCTTGAACGTCAGGTCCAGCGGCACCCCGCGCAGCCGCACCTGGTAGCTGTCCTCGTCCACGACGAGGTCACCGACACTGGCGGCGCGGCTCGGTTGCTCGGCGACCATGCGTTCGCGCGCCACCCGCAACCGGGTCTCGACCTCGGCGGGTGACGCGAAGGGCAACAGCCAGTCGTCGAAGCCCCAGGTCACCTTCAGCGCCGCGAGCCCTCCTTCGCTCATCACCACGACGACGGGTCGGCGCAGCTCGTGCACCGAGGCCGCCCGGCAGGCCCCGGTCGCCGACCGCAGGTCCTGGGTCGCGTCGACCAGCACGATGTCGCAGCTGGTGAGCCCGAACAGCGAGGAGCTGTCCAGCGGCGCGTCCTGCAGGGTGTGATCGAGGTATTCGAGGGCCGGGAGGAGGGATTTCCCGCCGCCCGAGCGGTCGGTGAGCACCAGCAGGTGCATGGCAGCCCTCCTCGTCAAACACGAGCGCCCCGGCGCACGACGAACAGCAGTGGTTCGGCGTCGTTGCCGGGGCGGAACCCTGGCAGGATGCCAGATCGTGAAGCCGGTCGTCCATCCAGCAGACCGCGGCGACGCGCCTGGCCGCGCCGCCGGTGGCCCCGACACGCCTGCTCGCGCCACCGCCGGCACGCATACGGCGTCGCAGCGGGGCCCGCTGCGCCGCTACCTCGAGACGCGCGGCCTGGTGGGTGGCCACACCGCACCGCACATGCACACGCGCCTGTTCACCGACGATGGCGTGCGCCTCGCCGCGACCCACGTGCCCGGACCTCCCTCCGCGCCCGGCGCCGTGCTGCTGCTGCACGGCTTCGCGGCCAACCGCCGCAAGCCGTCCTATGCCCGGCTCGCGGACGGACTTGCCCGCTCCACCGGCGTGCTGGCCCTGGACTTGCGCGGGCACGGCGGCTCCGCCGGTGCCTGCACCTGGGGCGACGGCGAGGTGGAGGACGTCCGCGCCGGCGTCCGCTGGTTGCGGGCCTACGGGTACGGGCGCGTGGCGTTGTTGGGGCTGTCCATGGGCGGCACCGCGGCGCTGCACGCGGCGTCGCTGGATGTCGAGGTCGATGCCGTCGCCACGGTGTCCGCGCCGGCGTACTTCCATGATCCACCGACGACGGCGCCGCTGCAGCGCCTGCACGTGCTGTGGAACAGCCGGGTGCGGCGAGCGGGGCTGCGCGCCCTGGTCGGGGTCTCGCTGGCCGCTCCGACGGGGTGGCGCACTCCCCGCCACCCCGTCGAGATGGCCGGCGAGATCGAGGTGCCCCTCCTGGTCGTGCACGGCGAGGACGACGACTACTTCCCCATGACCGACGCGAACGACCTGGTCGCCGCCGCCGCAGGCCCCGCGACGCTCTGGCAGCGACCGGCCGGTTTCGGCCACGCCGAGGACGGGCTCGACCCCACCGTCGTCGACCTGCTGACCGAGGCGATGGCACACGTCCTCCACACCGGACGCTTTCCGCCGGCGCCCTGAACCGAGGCACGTTGGTCCCGGTTTGCACTGTTCGCACTGGATGGGCACGCTCGCGGCGTGCCGACTGCCCACCATGGGCGGTCCCACTCCGCCGTCCGTTGCCGAGGAACCGTGTCCGTGGCTCCAGCGCTCAGCGCCGTCCCGTCGCCGCCCGGCGACGGTGCGCCGCTGCCCGACCGCGCGGACGACGAGGCGGTCGCACGGGCGCTCGCGGTACCGACCCGGGCCGGGATCTACCGCCGTCTGCGCACCGAGGGCCAGCCCCTGGCCGCCCGCGAGGTGGCCGACATGTTCGGCCTGCACCCCAACGTCGCGCGCAACCACCTCGACCATCTCGCCGACGTCGGGCTCGTGGTCACCGGTCGGCGCAAGCACCCGGGTGGCGGCCGGCCGGCGAAGGTGTACGTCGCCCGGGAGCAGACCGCGCCCGGACGCGACGTCCAGGTACCCCAGGGCAGTCAGCTCGCGGTCCACACCATCGTGCAGCTCATCGCCGGCCTGTCCGAGCACCGCGCCAAACTGGCGCTGCTGGCCGAGGAACAGGGCCGCAAGCTCGTGGCCGCCACCGGCGGCCGCGCCGACACGCGCGACTTCGAAGCCGCCGCCGTCATCGCCGTCGAGGCACTTCGGGCCGCCTTCCCCGAGGCCCGTGTCGCCGACGTCGCCGGTGACCGCGTCACCGTGCAGGGGCTCGAGGTCGGGCTGCGCCTGATCGGCGAGGTCGACGGCGAGGTGGGCGACGCCCTGGCGGTCGGGTTCCTCCGCGGCGCCCTCGCCGCAGCGGGAGCGCCGGCGCAGGTCACCGCACGCGGCGGGCGGGTCGTGGCCGAACTGGACGAGGCGGGCCTGGGCGCCCAACCGAGCCCGGTCGCCACGGTCGACAACCGGGGACAGACCTACCAGCGCGGCGTCGTCGCCGCCATGCGCGCGATCGTGCCGCTGCGACCCGGCGACCACCTCGAGGTCCTCACCGAGGGGCAGGGCTCGCCCGCGGCGTACGCCCGATGGGCCGACCGGGCCGGGCACCAACTGGTCGACGTCGCCCGCACCCGTGACGTCAAGGGGCGCCCCGCCGTCCGCCTGCTGCTGCGCAAGGCCACCGGACCGCTCTGGTCCTGACCTCCTTCACTGACCCACCTGCCGATTTTCCACCCCCTGCATCTCCCGAGGTACCGACCATGGCACCACAGCTGGCCCGCGACGCCGACGGCGGACGGTTGATCGACGTGCGCGGCCCCCGGTTCGGGGCCGCGATCACCACCGTGGTCCTGGCCACGGCATTGGTCGTCCAGGACGGTGTCGGCACCGCGCTGGTGGCCTGGCAGTGGCTCGCGTTCGCGATCTCCACCTTCGCCGGCCTGGCCTGGTCGCCCTACGGCAACCTGTTCCGGTTCCTCAAGCGTCGGCTCGACCTCGGGCCGCCGCCTGCGACCGAACCCGAAGCGCCGCCGCGGTTCGCGCAGGCATGTGGGCTCGCGGTCGCCACCGCCGCGCTGGCGCTCTTCGCCGTCGGCGCCACCGCCGCGGGCTGGGTCGCCGTCGCCGTGGTGCTGACGTTGTCGGCCCTGCTCGCGATTTCCGGCATCTGCATCGGGTGCGAGCTCTACCTCGTCGGCCAGCGCGTGCTCGCCGGTCGCGGCCGTGCCGGCGAGCACGCCGACTCGCGTGGGGCCGCGTGATGGACCCGATCCTGCTCCGGCTGGTCGCGGTCGCGGCGCTCGTCGCGCTCGTCGCCGCCTTTGGGACCTGGTGGCGCCGACGCGACGGCCGCGTCCAGACCGGTGACGGCGCCGCGCGGCTCGCGGCGCACCACCTCGACGCGGTCGGCCTGCGACTCGAACGCTCCGGCGTCGGTGCCGTGTTGCTCGGGTCGCCGACCTGCACCCCGTGCACCGCGGTGAAGCGGGTCCTGCGCGAGCTCGCGTCCGAACGCGACAAGTTCGCCTGGGTCTACGCCGACGCGGCGGACCACCTCGACCTCGCCACCGAGCACAAGGTGCTGCGGGTGCCCACGCTGTTCCTCGTCGACGCTGACGGTCGCGTGCTCGCGCGCACCAGCGGGGTGCCGCTCGCCGACGACCTCCGCCGCGTCCTCGACGACGGCGAAGACCTGGTCGAGAACCCCGCCGCCTGAGCGGAACGATCCGGGTCTTGGCGTTCCATCGTGCCGCGTGGCAGGCTGCCGGCACGCGGCGTGCTGGGAGGGTCGGTGGACCTGCGTCTGACCGAGGAGCAGGAGGCCTTCGCCGCCAGCGTGCGGGCCTTCGCCCACGAGCACGTCGAACCCGGCGTGCTCGAGCGTGACCGTGCCGGCCGCTGGGACCCGGAGCTGTGGCGCGAGGTGGCCGCGTTCGGGCTCGCCGGGCTGCCCGTCCCCGAGGAGTACGGAGGCTCGGGTGCCGACGTGCTCACGACGGGCCTGGCGCTCGAGGCGCTGGCGTACGGCGGCCGCGACGCCGGCCTCAACCTCTCGCTCGGCGCCCACCTGACCATCGGGTGCATGCCGATCGCCCTGCACGGCACCGACGAGCAGAAACAGCAGTGGCTTCCGCGCATGGCCAGCGGCGCGTCGATCGGCGCGTTCGCGATCACCGAACCGGAGGCTGGCTCGGACACCGCCGGGATGAAGACCTCGGCTCGCCGCGAAGGCGACACGTGGGTGCTCAACGGCACGAAGACGTTCATCACCAACGGTGGCCTCGCCGACGTCGTCACCGTCGTCGCACGCACCGACCCCGACGCCCCGGACGGGCAGGCCTTCACCGCCTTCCTCGTCGAAGCCGGCTGGAACGGCTTCTCGGTGTCCCGGGAGCTCAAGAAGCTCGGGAACCGGACCTCGCCGACGGTGGAGTTGTCGTTCAGCGACGTCGAGGTGCCCGAGACGGCCGTCCTCGGCGACCCTGGCACCGCGTTGTGGGCGGTGGGGTTCGAGTGCTTCGACTGGGAACGCACCTGCATGATCGCCAGCGCCGTCGGCGGCATGCACCGCGATCTCGACGAGTGCGTCCGCTATGCGAAGGACCGCGAGGCGTTCGGCAAGCCGATCGGGACGTTCGGCGCGATCCAGCACAAGCTGGCGCAGATGCGCATCCGCCTCGAGAATGCCCGCAACCTGCAGCGGCAGGCCGCGTGGCGCAAGGACCACGGCCTCGAGCACCAGATCGAAGCGTCCATGGCCAAGGCCTACGTGGGCGAGGCGGCCGTCGCCTCCGCGCTCGACGCCGTGCAGATCCACGGCGGGTGGGGGTACTTGGACGAGTTCCACGTCGAACGATCGCTGCGCGACGCCAAGCTGGCCACCATCGGCGGCGGCACCACGGAGATCCAGGAACTGCTGATCTCGCGCATGCTCCTCGGTTGACGCCCCGCCGCGTTCCACACTTGTGCGGGTTACCTCGGCCGTAACCCCGGCCCGACCCGCACGAATCGATCATTGCTGGAAGGGTCGTAGCCCCGGGCGCGTTGCTCCCGACGACGCCCCCGACCGAGGATGCATCCGTGGCCATCGTGTTCCCGCTCGATCTGCGCCGGATCGAGGTGAGCGGCGACGACCGGGTCCGCTACCTCGAGGACGTGACGTCGCAGGCGTTGGCGTCGGCGCAGCCGGGCACCGTCCACGGCGCGCTGTACCTCGACGTCCACGGGGCCCCGCTCGCGATGTTCGACGTGGCCGTCCTGCCCGACCGGCTCGCGTTGCTGGTGCCGGCCGCGGCCGTGGACACGGTGGTCGACCAGCTCGGCGGCCGCACCTTCCTGCTCGACGCCCGCTTCGTCGCGACCGAGGACGTGGTCGTGGCGCTCCGCGACGACGAGGACGGGGCCGTCGCCGCAGCCGCCGGCCTGCGGGCCCGCGAGGGCCGCTGCCACCCCGGCGGCGACGTGCTGGTGATCGGTCGTGCCGACGGCGTCGACGTCGTCGGTCCGGCCGGCGCGGTCGACGAGGCGGTGACGGCGCTCGTGGCGGCCGGTGCCCGCCACGGTGACGCCCGTGACGCGGAGCGTTGGCGTATCGGCGCCGGCCAGCCGGCCTGGGGGGTCGAGGTGGCCGCACCGCACCTGCCCGAGGAACTGGGGCTGCTGCCGACCCATGTCCACCTCGCGAAGGGCTGCTATCCGGGGCAGGAGGCCGTCGCCCGGATGTGGATGCTCGGCCGTCCGCGTCGCCGGTTGGCCCGGGTCCGGGTCCACGGCGCGGTCGAACCCGGCTTCGAGGTCGGCGAGGGCCGTCGCCGGGTCCAGGTCACGTCGGTGTCGCCCGACGGCGACCGTGCGCTGGCGTTCGTGCCAGGTGACGCCGAGGTGGGCGCCCGCTTCCCGGACGAGGTCGACGCGCCGCAGGCGATCGAGGTCGAGGCACTGGTCGGCGACACCGCGTACCCGCCGGGCGCGGACCCCCAGGTGACCCGGCGCCGCGACCGCCGCTGACCGCCGCTGGTGCGGCGCCAGCGTCGCGTTCCGCAAGCCATGTGGAAGGCCCCCGCCGAGGCGGGGGCCTTCCCTGTCGCCGACCGGGTCGACCCGGGTCGCTCAGGCGGCCAGGAGCGGGGCGATGACGAGGCTGACGATCGCCATCACGTTGATGAGGATGTTCATCGACGGACCCGAGGTGTCCTTGAGGGGGTCACCGACCGTGTCGCCGACCACGTTGGCGGCGTGGGCGTCCGAGCCCTTGCCGCCGTGGTTGCCCTGCTCGACGTACTTCTTGGCGTTGTCCCACGCACCACCGGCGTTCGCCATGGTGAGCGCGAGCAGGACGCCGGCGACCAGGGCGCCACCGAGCATGCCGCCCAGCGTCTGGGCCCCGAACCCGAAGCCGACGATGACCGGTGAGAGGACCGCGATCGCCGCCGGGACGATCATCTTCTTGGTCGCGGCCTTGGTGGCGATGTCGACGCAGCGGACGGCGTCTGGCTCCGCGGTGCCCTCGAGCAGGCCCGGGATCTCGCGGAACTGTCGCCGGATCTCCTCGATCATCTCGAAGGCCGCGTCGCCGACGGCGGTCATCGTGACGGCGGCGACCACGAACGGCAGCGCACCACCGATGAACATGCCGATCAACACGTTGGGATCCGAGATCAGCAGCTCGAAGCCCTCGATGCGGTCGTCGACGACCGCGATGTAGGCGTTGATGAGTGTCAGTGCGGCCAGGGCGGCGGCGCCGATGGCGAAGCCCTTGCCGATCGCGGCGGTGGTGTTGCCGACCTCGTCGAGCGAGTCGGTGATGTGCCGCGTCTCGGGGCCGAGGGCCGCCATCTCGGCGATGCCGCCGGCGTTGTCGGCGACGGGGCCGTAGGCGTCGATCGCCATGGTCATCGCGACGGTGGCGAGCATGGACACGGCGGCGATACCGACGCCGTACAGGCCCGAGGTCGCACTGGCGACGAAGATCATGGCGGCGATGGTGGCGATCGGGATGGCGACCGACATCATGCCGGTCGACAGGCCCGAGATGATGACGGTCGCGGAGCCGGTCTCACCCGAGCGCGCGATGTCGCGGATCGGCTTGCCAGAGGTGAAGTACTCCGTCGACAGACCGAGGATGACCCCACCGACGGAGCCGACCACGGTGGCCCACCAGGTGCCGACGCCGACGCCGACGACGTTCATCAGGAAGAAGGCGAGGATCACGAAGCCGCCGGCCGCGGCGAAGGTGCCCAGGCGCAGCGCGAGGGCCGGCGACTTGTTCGACGACGCCTTGACCACGCCGATGGCGGCGATGGAGCAGAACAGGCCGAGCGCGCTGAGCAGCAGCGGCAGGGCGATGAGGCTGATGCCCGGGACGACGGCGCCGCCGATGTCGACGCCGTCGGCGCCCGCGTCGAGCAGCAGGACCGAGGCGATGGCCACCGTGGCGATGGTCGCACCGTTGGTCGACTCGAAGATGTCGGAGCCCATGCCGGCGACGTCGCCGACGTTGTCACCGACGTTGTCGGCGATGACGCCGGGGTTGCGCGGGTCGTCCTCGGGGATGCCGGCCTCGACCTTGCCCACCAGGTCGGCGCCGACGTCGGCCGACTTGGTGAAGATGCCGCCACCGACGCGGTAGAACAGTGCGACGACGCTGGCGCCCATCGCGAACCCGTGGATGTGTTCGGCGGCCTCGTGGTCGGTCCCGAAGATGACGTACAGGCCACCGAGCCCGAGCAGCCCGAGCGAGGCCAGAACCAGCCCCATCACCGAGCCGCCGTAGAAGGCGACGGTGAGGGCGGCGTTCATGCCCTGCTCGCGCGCGGCGGTGGTGGTGCGCACGTTGGCCCGTGTGGCGGCCATCATGCCCATGAACCCGGCGCCCGCGGCGGCCGCGGCACCGACGAGGAACGACACCGTCGTGGCGGCCCCGAGCGCGACCCACAGCGCGACGGCGAGGACGGCGACGGCGATCCCGATCAGCTGCAGTTCGCGCTGCATGAAGGTCTTGGCGCCCGCGCGGATCAGCTCCGCGATCTCGGTGGGACGCCCCTCCATGGCCGGGTACTTCATCATCGCGCGGTACATGACCAGGGCGACCACGAGCCCGATCACCCCCGCGATGGGTGGTATGTAGATCAAGACGTCGCTCACGGGTCCTCCAGAAGGGATGGCATGCGAAGAAGGCGGCGCGCCCGGGCGCCGTTTCGGGCGCGAACGGTAGCGGGGGTGACTCCGAGGTGTCGAAACGCCGCTCTGCGCAACCGCCGCGGCTGAACCGACGGGGCGCGCTCAGGCCGCGGTCGCCTCAGTTGCCCAGCGTGTCGAGCGCCGCCAGCACCTGCTCGGCGTGCTTCTTGGCCTGGACCCGCTTCCAGACCTTGGCGACGTTGCCGTCGCCGTCGACCAGCACGGTGGAGCGGATCACGCCCACCGACTTCTTGCCGTACAGCGTCTTCTCGCCCCACGCGCCCCAGGGCTCCATCACCGTCTTGTCCGGATCGGCCAGCAGGGTGTGGGGCAGGTCGTACTTGCCGCGGAACTTCGCGTGCGACTCGACCGGGTCGGGCGAGATCCCGAGGACCGCGGCGCCGGCGGCCTCGAACTCCGCCCACTGGTCGCGGATGTCGCAGGCCTGGGTGGTGCAGCCGGGCGTGTTGTCACGCGGGTAGAAGTAGACGACGACCGGCTGCCCGCGGAACTGCGACAGCGACACGTCGTTGCCGTCCTGGTCCGGCAGGGTGAAGTCGGGAGCGGGCTGACCGGCTTCGAGCATGACGTTCGACTCCTCGAGGGGTACGGCGGCCCGGTGGCGTGGCGTCGCCCCGGTCGAGTGGCCGACGCTACCGCCGCTACCGTCGCGCGGACGGCCGAGTCGGACAGGAGCGCCGCGTGGACAGCGACATCATCGAGTTCTTCGTCGAGGTCCCGATGGGATCGCGGAACAAGTACGAGTACGACTTCGAGCGCGAGACGTTCGTGCTCGACCGCATGCTGTTCACGGCCGTGCGCTATCCCGGCGACTACGGCTTCATCCCCGAGACGCTGGCCCTCGACGGCGACCACCTCGACGTGGTGTGCATCCTGGGCGAGCCGACCTTCCCCGGCTGCACGATCCCGGCCCGGGTGCTGGGCATGCTGGACATGAGCGACGACAAGGGCCCGGACGAGAAGATCCTGACCGTCGCCGACCACGACCCGCGGTGGCAGGACCTGCGCGAACTCGAGGACGTGCCCACCCACCTGCTGGACGAGATCGCCCACTTCTTCCGGATCTACAAGGACCTCGAGCAGAAGCTGGTCGAGGTCCGGGGCTGGCGCGACCGCAACACGGCCCTCACCACCATCGCCGAGGCACGCGAGCGCTACCCCGGACCGACCCAGATCGCCCGCTACCCGCTCTGAGCGACGCGCTACGTTTCGCTCCGACAGCACGGCGTGGATTCCCACGGGGAGATGGCGGCGATGGCCGGACACGAACTGGACCGCATCCTCGCCGACGACTTCCTCGAGGGCCTCGAGACCTGGTCGACCGACGAGGTGCGCACGGCCCGGGCGACGTGCGAGGCCGAGGAGGAAGCCGTCTCCTACGCGCGCCGCATCACCCAGGGCCGCCTCGACATCCTGCGCGACGAACTCGAACGTCGTGAGGCGGGCGACCGCGAGGCGACCGACGTCCTGGAGCGCCTCGCTGCCGTGCTCGCCGCCGACCGTCCGACCTCGGGTCCCGCCCAGGCGCGATCCACGCGACTGCGCGTTCCCGAGGGTGCCGACGCGTACGCCTCGCAGGTCGACCGCGTCGTCGACGACGGCTTCCTGGCGGACCTGCAGCAGCGGCCGACCGCTGACCTGGCCGCGGCGGTCGACGGTCTGGCGGCGCACGAACAACGGCTGTCGGTCGCGCGGCGCGGCCTGTTCGCACGCATCGACCGTCTCCGGGACGAACTCGCCCGGCGGTACAAGGACGGTTCGGCGGCCGTCACCGACCTCTTCGGCGATGCGTGAGCGGCGCGGCGACGACCACGGCCATGACGATCGGTGAGCCGCTCGCCGAGGTCACCCGTCGTGACGAGGTGTCCGGCGCGGAACTGGTCGAGTCGATCCATCTGGGTCACGCGGTCCTGACGGGATCCGAGGGCGAGGTGCTGGCCGCGGTCGGCGAACCGCGGGCGCAGGTCTACGTGCGTTCGGCCGCGAAGCCGATCCAGGCCCGCGCCTGTCTCGACGTGATCGGTGATGCGGAGATGCCGTCGCCCCCCGAGTTGGCCGTCGCCTGGGCGTCGCATCGCGGCGAGCCGCAGCACATCGAAAGCGTCCGCCTGCTGCTGGCCCGCTCGGGCACCGACCCCGACGAGCTGACGTGCCCGCCGGCGGTCCCGCAGGCCGACGCGGCCGCGGCGCCACAGCGGATCCTGCACAACTGCTCCGGCAAGCATGCGCTGTTCGCGCTCGCCGGACGTCACCAGGGCACGCCGCGCGAGCGTCTGCTGGACCGCGACGGTCCGCTGCAGCGGGTCGTGCTCGACCGCCTGGCGCGACTGCTGGGCCCCTCAGGGGGGGTGGCCATCGACGGCTGCGGTGCGCCGGCGGTCTCCACCGAACTCGTCGGACTGGCGCGGGCGTTCGGGCGCGTCGCGGTCGACGAGGAGTTCCGCAGCATCCGCGAGGCCGGCTTCGCCCATCCCCAGCTGGTCGGGGGCGAGGGCCGGCTCGAGTCCGCGTTGCTCGGTGCCGGCGTGGTCGCGAAGGTCGGCGCCGAGGGCGTCTACGGGGTCGGTTGGGTCGGTCCCGACGGGGGTCCGCGCGGCTTCGCGGTCAAGGCCGTGGACGGCGCGACCCGGGGTGTCGCGGCGCTGACGGTGGCGCTGCTCGAGACGCTCGGCGTCGTCGGCCCCGACGTGTGGTCGCCCCCGCCGCCCCTGGGCGGTGGGGCGCCGGTCGGAACGGTGCGGCCCACCGAGGCGCTCGGACGTCTCGCTGCCGGGGCCCGCTGAGCACCCTGCTACCTTCGAACGGCTGACCGCCTGCGGGCAGCGGGAGGGCGACGGAGTCGTGAGCGACGAGGCGGAGCGCGTGGCATCGACGGCCGAGGAACCCCGGGAGCACAACTCGCCCCTGGAGGAGCTCGGCGGCTACATCCGACACCAGCGCGAGTCCGCCCGGTTGTCGCTGCGCAAGCTCGCGACGTTGGCCGGGGTCTCCAATCCCTACCTGTCGCAGATCGAACGCGGTCTGCGCAAGCCGTCGGCCGAGATCCTGCAGGCCATCGCCAAGGCGCTCGAGATCTCGTCCGAGACGCTCTACGTCAAGGCTGGCATCCTCGAGGAACGCGAGGGCGGCGACGACGTCGAGCAGGTGGTCCAGCGGGACCCGTACCTGACGGATCCGCAGCGCCAGGCGCTGGTGGAGATGTACCGCTCGTTCCGCCGGTTGTCGGAGCTGCAGGCCGAGCCGCGGTCGCGCCGGCGTGGCCTGTTCGACGTGGTCGGAACCGGCGGCGTGGACGACGCCGCGATCCGGGCCGCCCTGCCCTCGGAGGAACCCGAGGACTCGTGACGCCCGCGGTCGTGGCTGCCCGGCCTGGCGCGCGTGCTGCGGGTGTCGTTGCAGCCACTACGATCGCGGGGGTCGGCTGGACCACCTGCATCTCCCGACGGTCGCCGGCTCGTCCTCCTGTCGTCAAGGATCCTGCCGGTGATCGAGCTGCGCACCCATGATGGGCTGCCCCAGGGCACCCTGCTGGCCGAGTGGGAGCAGCTCGTGGCCGACGACCCGGCGGCGACCGTCTTCCAGGGTCCGCGCTACCTGCGTACCTGGCACGACGTCCTCGGCCAGCGCATCACCGCCCGCGTCCGCACGCTGCACCAGGACGGGCGCCTGGTGGGGGTCGTGCCCGAGAGCCACGAACGCATCGGGACCCCGACCGGCCCGGTCGAGGTCCGCAGCTTCCTGGGCGGCAACGAGGTCACCGACTACCTCGGACCGGTCAGCCGCCCCGAGGATCGTGGCGACATCGCACTGGCCTATCTGACCGACCTCGCCAAGGACGTCGACTGGGACGAGTTCGTCGCCGGAGGGCTCGCCGACGACAGCGGCTGGCCGGACGCGATCCGCACCGCCGCCGACGAGGTGGGCCTGCTGCGGTTCGAGGAGGACGTCGAGGACGTGTGCCCACGCGTCGACCTCACCGGCGGCTACGGGGCCTACCTCGACCGACTCCCGGGCAAGTTGCGCCACGAGCTGCAGCGCAAGGCACGCAAGCTCGCCCGCGACGCCGGCGAACTCGAGCTGGTCGAGATCGCTGCTGCTGACGTGCACGGCAACCTCGACGCCTTCCTCGACCTCGCCGCCGAGGCGCAGCCCGACAAGGCCGGTTTCTTCTCGCGCCCGGACATGCACGAGTGGTTCAAGGCGCTGGCCGAGGAGTTCGTGGGCGACGGCACCTTCCGCCTGCATCAGCTCGAGGTCGGCGGAATGCCCGGCGCATCGACGGTGTCGCTGGTGCACGACGGTGAGTGGGGCCTGTACAACTCCGCGTTCGACCCGGCGCTCGGCGCCCTGTCGCCCGGCATCGTGCTGGTGTCCCAGCTGATCCAGGTCGCGGCCGACGAGGGGTGCACGACCTTCGACCTGCTCCGGGGCGACGAGGCCTACAAGTACCGCTTCGGCGCCCAAGACCGCACGTTGCGCCGGTTGACCTACGTGCGGCGATGACGTGAGCGCGTCCGCCGCCGGCCTGCCGATGCCGACACCGAGGGTCACGCCGCCACCGGGTGTGCGGCGGGTCGCCATGCTGAGCGTGCACACCTCGCCGCTGGATCAGCCCGGCACCGGCGACGGTGGCGGCCTCAACGTCACGGTCCGCGAGCAGGCGGTGCGCCTGGCCCGTCGCGGTGTCGAGGTCGACGTCTTCACGCGCTGGTCGGATCCGTCCCTGCCGGCGACCGTCGCGCTCGCCGACGGCGTTCGGGTGCAGCACGTCCAGGCCGGGCGGATCGGACCCCTGGACAAGGACGAGATGGCCAACCAGCTGTGTGCCTTCGTGCTGGCGGTGCAACGGCACCCCTCCGCCGGGGGCCACGACCTGCTGCATGCCCACTACTGGCTGTCGGGCTGGGTCGGCCGCCGGTTGGCCGAGCGTTGGCGCATCCCGCTCGTGCAGACCTTCCACACCTTGGGCGTGCTCAAGAACGCCACCCTCGCCCCCGGTGACCGCCCCGAGCCCGCGCTGCGGCTGGTCGCCGAGGAGCGCGTGGCCCGGGAAGCCGACCGCGTGCTCGTGCTCACCTGCGGTGAGGCGCGGCTGCTGCACCGAACCTACGGACTGTCGGGCTCACGCCTGACCGTCGTACCGGCCGGTGTCGACCTGGACCGTTTCCGCGCACCGGACGTCCCGACCTTCGAACACTTCGAGGAAGCCGGGGCCCGGCCGCCCCAGCTGCTCTTCGTCGGTCGGCTGCAGCCGCTGAAGGGGCCAGACGTCGCGATCCGCACCCTGGCGGAGGTGCGTCGCCGGTTTCCGACCACCAGGCTGCGGATCGTCGGCGGTGCCTCGGGCAGCGGGCAGGGCCGTTCCGGTCCCCACGAGCTGCGTGCGCTCGCGCGCGAGCTGGGTGTCGACGCCGCCGTCGAGATCGAACCGGCCGTCGACCAGGACACGCTCGCGAGCCGCTACCGCGCGGCCGACGTGGTCCTGGCGCCCTCGCGCAGCGAGACCTTCGGGCTGGTCGCCCTCGAGGCCCAGGCCTGTGGCGTCCCGGTCGTCGCCGCGGACGTCGCGGGCCTGGAAGCGGTCGTCGGCGGGGGCGGCACCCTGGTCCCCGGCCACGATCCGGCCGACCATGCCCGTGCCGTGTGTGCCTACCTGGCCGACCCCGACCTGCGCGCCGCCACGGCCACGGCCGGGATCCAGACCGCCCGTTCGGCCTCGTGGGACCAGACCGTCGACCGCCTGTTGACCGTCTACGGTGAGGTGGCGGGCGCCCGGGAGGAGCTCGCCGGCTGACCGCCGCCACACGGAACGGAGGGACCGTGCGACCGGATCGCGACGCTGCCCGCCGCGTGGTGCTCGACACGCTCGCCGCCGCCGAACTCGAGGTCGACGAGGTCGGCGAGGACCGCTGGCTGACGATGCTGTCCGGCGAGTGGAAGCGCACCATCCCGCTGCTGCTCGACCTCGAGGAGCGGAGCCTGCGGGTGACCTCACTCCTGGCCGGGGTGCCCGACGAAGGGCATGCCGAGGTCTACCGCATCCTGCTGCAGAAGAACCAGCGTCCGCTGCCGGTCCATTTCGCCCTCGACGACGAGGGCGACCTGATCCTCACCGGCCGGGTTCCGCTGGCGGCGCTCGACGAACGCGGTGTCGACGAGCTGCTCGGCGCGGTGCTCACCCTCAGCGACGAGACCTTCAACCAGGTCCTGCGGACGGGGTTCGCCGGCTACCTCGACGTCGAGCAGCGCTGGCGGGCGAAGAACGGCATGCCGCCCAATCCCGTCGGGAGGCCGGCCGGCGGCGGGTAGCGCGTAGCCTGTCGGAGCCCACGACAGGAGCGAGGACGCGTTGGACGGCACCCTGGCGATCATCGGCACCGGACGCATCGGCGAAGCGCTGCTGCGTGGCCTGTTGCGCTCGGGGTGGGTGGAGCCGGCCCAGGTCGTGGTCACCGCCCGTCGCGACGAGCGGTGCGCGCAGCTCGCGGCCGAGCACGGGGTCAAGACGACCACCGACAACCGCGCCGCCGTCGAGGCCGCGGACGTGGTCCTGCTTGCGCTCAAGCCGCAGACGATCCTCGGCGTGGTGGCCGAGATCGGGGACGCCTTCCGGGCCGCGCAGACGGTGATCAGCGTGGCCGCTGGGACGCCGACCGCCGCGCTGCAGAACGCGACCCCGGAGGGGATCCCGTTCGTGCGCGTGATGACGAACACGCCGGTCCAGGTCGACGAGGCCATGTCGGTGCTCTGCGCCGGTACCCACGCCGGCGAACGCGACCTCGACGTCGCCGAGGAGATCTTCTCCCACGTCGGCAGCGTGGTGCGCATGGGCGAGGAGCACCTCGACGCCGTCACGGCGCTGTCGGGGTCGGGGCCGGCGTACTTCTTTCTGCTGGCCGAGGCGATGATCGACGCCGGCATCCTGCTCGGTCTGCCGCGCGACGTGTCGAGCGAATTGATCATTCAGACCATGGTCGGCAGCGCGAAGATGTTGCGCGACACCGGCATGCACCCCGTCGAACTCCGGGAGATGGTCACCTCGCCAGGGGGCACGACCATCGCCGCCATCCGGCAGCTCGAGACCTCCCGCGTCCGGGCCGCCTTCCTCGACGCGATCGAGGCCGCCAAGCTGCGCGGCGAACAACTCGCCCGAGGCGAATGACGGCGGGTCCCGGCGGGGCGCTGACCGCTCGGTACATGTGACGCGCCCTACGATGCCGGTGGTAGGTTCGGTCGTCGGGGGTTCACCACCTCGTACGCAAGGTGTCCGGATCCGACCACTGGTCGTGTGGAGGCAGCCGTTTTGAGCGATGCGCTCGTCGTCGTCGATGGCGTGAACAAGTGGTTCGGTGACCTGCACGTGCTGCAGGACATCAACCTGTCCGTCGACCGTCGTGAGGTCGTCGTCGTGATCGGCCCGTCGGGGTCGGGCAAGTCCACCCTGTGTCGGACCATCAACCGGCTCGAGCCGATCGATTCCGGCACGATCCTGATCGACGGCGAGCCGCTGCCGGCCGAGGGCAAGGACCTCGCCCGCCTGCGCGCCGACGTCGGCATGGTGTTCCAGTCGTTCAACCTGTTCGCGCACAAGACCATCCTGCAGAACGTGACGCTGGGCCCGATCAAGGTGCGCGGCAAGTCCAAGCAGGAGGCCGAGACGCGGGCGATGGAGCTGCTCGAACGGGTCGGCATCGCCGAACAGGCCGACAAGATGCCGGCCCAGTTGTCCGGCGGCCAGCAGCAGCGGGTGGCGATCGCCCGCGCGTTGGCCATGGATCCCAAGGTCATGCTCTTCGACGAGCCGACCTCGGCACTCGATCCCGAAATGATCTCCGAGGTGCTCGACGTCATGCTCGAGCTCGCCGAGGAGGGCACGACGATGGTCGTCGTGACCCACGAGATGGGCTTCGCCCGCTCCGCCGCGCAACGCGTGGTGTTCATGGACGGGGGCCGGATCGTGGAGGAGAACACGCCCGAGAAGTTCTTCGGCGATCCGCAGACCGCCCGCGCCCAGGACTTCTTGTCCAAGATCCTCAACCACTGACCGGAGCGGGGCCGCTGGCCACGTTGCGGGGTGCCTGCATCCCGGCACCGAACTCGTAGAACCGAAGGGGAACACATGAAGATGCACACCAAGCGCTGGCGCATCGCGGCCGCGCTCGCCGCCGCCGCACTCGCGGCGACCGCCTGTGGCGACGACAACGGCGGCGACGCCGGTGGCGACACCGGTACCGACGGCGACGGCGAGACCTCTGCACCGGCCGAGCAGCCGGAGTTCGAAGAGGGCTCGACCATGGCCGAGATCCAGGAAGCCGGTGTCCTGCGGGTCGGCATCAAGTACGACCAGCCGCTGTTCGGCGTCAACACTCCCGGCGGTGTCGAGGGCTTCGACGCCGAGATCGCCAAGCTGATCGCCGAGGGCATCTGGGGCGAGGGCGGCGCGGACAACATCGAGTGGTCCGAGGCCGTGTCGGCCGTGCGCGAGCAGGTCCTCCAGGAGGACCAGGTCGACATCGTGGTCGCGACCTACACGATCAACGACGACCGCAAGGAACTCGTCGGCTTCGCCGGTCCCTACTACCACGCCGGCCAGGACATCATGGTCGCCGAGGGCAACCCCGAGGGCATCGGCGGGATCGACGACCTCAACGGCAAGACCGTCTGCTCGGCCGAGGGCTCGACCTCGATCGAGAACCTGCGCGAGATGGCACCGGACGCCGAGATCGTCGCCCTCGACACCTACTCGGCCTGCGCCGAGGAGCTGGCCCAGGGGCGTGTCGACGCCGTGTCGACCGACAACGTCATCCTGCTGGGCCTGATCGAGGAGCGCGGCGAGTTCGAACTCGTCGACAACCCGTTCACCGAGGAGCCCTACGGCATCGGCGTGCAGAAGGAAGCCGACGACTTCCGGATGTGGATCAACGACCGCCTCGAGGAGATCTACGACTCGGGCGAGTGGGCCGAGGCCTGGGAGTCGACCGCCGGCGCGATCGCGTCGACCCCCGAGCCGCCCGAGGTCGACCGCTACGAGCAGTGAGTGACACGTCCGGGGTCGCCGGTGCCGGCGGCCCCGGACGATCGTGACGGTGCGGACGAGGGGAGGTGAACGTGGGATTCGAGATCGCCGGCGAGCCGGTCTACCAGGCCCTGGTCTGGGCAGGCCTGCAGATGACCGTGAGGATCGCCGTCTTCTCGTACCTGCTGGCGTTCCTCATCGGCAACGTGATCGCGGCGATGCGCGTGTCACCGGTGCCGATCCTCCGGCGCATCGGCGCCATCTACACCGTGTACTTCCGCAACACCCCGCTGATCGTGCTCGCCATCCTGTTCTGGGTCGGCGGTGGCCGCGCGGGTTGGCCGTTCGGGCGTGTGACGACGGCGATCGTGGTGCTCGGGATGTACACCGGGGCCTACATCGCCGAGTCGTTGCGGTCGGGCATCAACGCCGTTCCCCCGGGTCAGGCTGAGGCCGCGCGAGCGATCGGCCTGCCGTTCACAGGCGTCGTCGGACGCATCGTGCTGCCACAGGCCATCCGGACCGTCATCCCGCCACTTGGCAACCTCTGGATCGCGAACCTGAAGAACACCTCGGTGTTCCTGGTCATCGGCATCAATGAACTGACGCGCAGCGGCTACCGGATCGGGCTCGACAGCAGCCGCTACGTCGCGGCGCTGAGCATCGTGGGCGTCGTCTACCTGCTCCTCGTCTACGGCTCGGCGCAGGTCATCAAACTGCTCGAACGTCGCCTGGAGATCGCCCGGTGACGGCCGGTCCCGAGAGGAGGACGCGATGAGCGCCACGCTGGTCGAAGAACTCGGCCCGCGCGGACGTCAGCGCGTCCGCATCGCGACGATCGCGTCGCTCATCGTCTTCGCCCTGTTCGTGGCCTGGCTGATCTGGCGACTCGCCGATCAGGGGCAGTTCGAGGGCCGTCTCTGGGCGCAGTTCGTGGACTTCGAGTCCGAGTGGCCCCAGTTCCTCGTCGGTGGCCTGTGGGGCACCTTCCGGGCCGCGGTCGGCGCCATGGTCATCGCTGCCGTGCTGGGGTTGGTGCTCGCCCTGGGTCGACTGTCGCGGACGAAGCCGGTCCGGTTGGGCTGCGGTTTCCTCATCGACGTCCTGCGCGGACCACCGGTCCTGCTGATGATCTTCATCGCCTACTACGCGATTCCGCAGCTGCTGCCCGGCGACCTCGGAAGGACCATCGGGCGCGAGCCGCTCTACGCCCTCGTCTTGGGCCTGTCGCTGTACAACATGGCGGTCCTGGCCGAGATCTACCGCGCGGGCATCCTCTCGCTCGACCGCGGCCAGAGCGAGGCCGCCTATTCGGTGGGCATGACCTACTGGCAGGCGATGGGCACCGTGATCCTGCCGCAGGCCCTTCGCCGCATGGTCCCCGCCATCCTGGCGCAGCTGGCCACGCTCACCAAGGACACCTCGCTCGGCTACATCATCACGGTCAGCGACGACCTCATGGGCCGCGGGCGCTCGTTCGTGCAGGGCAGCCCGATCAACGATCTGCAGACGTGGTTCGTCGTCGGCCTGATCTACTTCGCCCTCATCTGGAGCCTCACGCGACTCGCCCGCCGGCTCGAGACGCAGCAACGCACCAAGCTCGGCGCCTCCCAGATGCAGGTCGCCGGCGGCGAGGCCGATCTCGACGGCCTCGCGATCGACGAGGACGCCGCCGAGGCCCAGGCCTGAGCTGCCGGGCCGTTGCGCCGGGTCGCTATCTCGTGAAGGTGGCGACCGTCTCGACGTGGTGCGTCATCGGGAACAGGTCCAACGGCTGCGCCCCGGCGAGGCGGTAGCCACCGGCGACCAGCATCTTCGCGTCGCGGGCCAGCGCGGCCGGGTCGCAGGCGACGTACACGATCGTCGCCGGTGCCAGCGCGACCAGGTCACGCACGACGTCCTCGCCGGCGCCGTCGCGTGGGGGGTCGAGCACGACGACGTCGGGTGGATCGGTCGGAGCGTCACCGGAACGGGACGTACGCAGGAACCGGTGCACGCCCTCGGCCCGCACCTCGACCGCAAGGCCGGCATCGTCGGCGTTGCGGCTGGCCCACGCGGCGGCCTCCTCGTGGCCCTCGACCGCCACGACCTCGGCTCCGGCGGCCGCCAGCGGCAGCGACAAGAGTCCGACGCCGGCGTACAGGTCCCACACCAACGCGCCTTCGACCCCGCCGGTCGCGGGCTCGGCGACCGCGGCGAGGACCTCGCGCACGAGCGCCGCGGCACCCGCGGTGTTGTTCTGGAAGAAGGCGGTGGCGTCGAACCGGTAGTGGAAGCCGGCGACGCCCTCGGTCAGCACGCCGTCACCGCGCATCGCGACGGTGGTGCCGTCCGGCTGCTCGAGCAGGAGGTCGAAGGTGCCTTCGGGGAGCTCGAGGCCGCCGGGTCCCGGGGCGAGCACCACGGCGCGGGTGTCCCCGTGTGCCCGGACGGTCACCTCGGACGCGCTGGTCGTGCCGATCTCGGTGGCGACCGCCACCACGTCGGCGCTCAGGGCGCGGCATCCGGCGGCCGGCAGCACGTCGTGGCTGCCCGGCAGGAAGAATCCCAGCCGACCGTCCCCGTCGACGTGGAAGCGGGCGCGGTTGCGGTAACCGACCGCCGGACCGACCTCCAGGGCGTCCGCGACCGGTGGGGCGTCCAGTCCACCCAGTCGCTGCAGTTGCTCGCGCACGACGCGCGTCTTCAGCCGGAGTTGGCCGGCCGGCGTGACGTGCTCGAGGTCGCACCCCCCACACCGGTGCCGCTGTGGGTCGTCCTCGGCGGCACGGAGGTCGCTGCCCGTCAGCACCTCGACGAGTTCCGCCCGGGCCCACCGCTTGCGGTCGTCGACGACGCGCAGTGCCACGCGTTCGCCCGGCAGCGCGCCGGGGACGAAGACGGCCTTTCCCTCGATTCGCGCGACGCCCTCGCCGCCGTGCGTGAAGCCGTCGATCGCGGCCTCCTGCACCTCGCGCGAGAGGGGAATGCGCTTCGTACCGGGGGCGCGGCTCATGAGGAGGTCTCGCGATCGCCGTCGGCCAGGTCACCGAGGGCGGCCTCGAGCGCGGCCACGGCGAAGTCGAGGTGCGTGGCGCCGCGTTCGGCGTAGGCGGTCACCTCGTCGATGGAGTCCGCTTCCGCCGCCAGCATCGTCCAGGCGATGGCACGCGTGCCCTCGCCGGGCAGTTCGCGCACCGCGGCCTCGGTGGTGTGCAGGTCACCGCCGCCGGAGGCGACCTCGCCGGCCAGGGCGAGCAGTCCGGCGGGGTCCCGCTGCCAGGCCCCGAGGTCACCCGCGAGCGGATCACGCAGCGCGTCCGCCACGTTGCGCCCGATGGTGCCACCGGCGTCGTTGGCGGCCGTGAGGGCGAGCGTGAAGGCGTCGTCCGCCTCGCCGCTGCCACCGCGCTGCTCGCTGGTGACGCTCGGAAAGACCGGCCGCCCCTCGGCGAGGTCCGCACCCGCGTCGGCGACCAGATGGGCCAGGGCCTCGTCGGCGGCCTGTCGTGCGGGGGCCAACTGCTCGGCACCGGCCGCTTCGACCAGGCGGTCGCGCGCGACTTCGAGCGAGGCCAGCAGGTCACGCGTGGCGTCGATCAGGTCCTCGCGCGCCGGCTCGGGGGTGGCGATCTCGGCGGGAGCCTCGGTCGCCTCGGCCTCCGGCTGGTCGGACAGTCGCGGCTCGGCACAGGCGATCAGACCTGCGGTCAGCAGGAGCAGGGCAGACAGGACGGTGGCACGCATGGGCCTCATCCTCGCGGATCGGGCGGGTCCGGCGCCACCTCGACTGCACGGCCGGCCGGGCGGCCGGCGTCGTCGCGATGCCCCGACACCGCCACCCAGCCGTCGCGCGCGCGTGTGGTCTCGACGACCAGTCCGGCGGCCACGAGTGGTTCCAGGGCGACGTGCTGGCGTTCGACCGTGATGCCGCTGACGATCAGGTTGCGCCGCGCGCCGGTGACGAGCGCTTCGGCGAGGTCGGCGACCACGTCGGTGACCAGGTTCGCCACCACCACGTCCACCCGCCGCTCGAGCGCCTCGACGCTGCCGACCGCGGCGTCGAGCACGACACCGTTGAGGGCGGCGTTGTCGCCGGTCACCTCGACGGCGTCGGGATCGATGTCCACCGCCGTCACCCGCGCGCCCAGCCGCGCGGCGGCGATGGCCAGGACGCCGGTTCCACACCCGATGTCGGCCACCTCGAGGCCCTCCAGCGCGGTGCCGTCGTGACGGTGCGCGGCGAGCTCATCGAGCAGTTCCAGGCACAGCACCGTGGTCGCGTGGTGGCCGGTACCGAACGCCCGTCCGGGGTCGAGCACCAACGTCAGCTCGTCGGGGGCGGGGCGATGATCCTGGGCGAGCCAGGTGGGCACGACGGCGAAGCGGCCAGCGTGCACGGGGCGGATGGTCGCCTTCCAGGCGGCCTGCCAGTCATGGTCGGGCTCCACCGCCCACGACCCTCCGGGGGGCACCGCGTCGGTCGGGGCGTCGAACCAGGCCACGAGCCCGGTCGGTCGCTCCCAGACGCCGTGCGCGCCGGCGGCCCACAGCCGCGCGGCGGCCACCTCGGCCGATCCCGGATCGGTGGGCAGCTCGTAGCGCGCGGTGGCACGGGTGGCGGGTTCGGAGGTCATGGAGAAGGCCTCGCGATCCGGCTTCGGACATGGAGCGGCCCCGTGCGACGGGGGGACACACGGGGCCGCGAATGACCCTTGCGGATCATGTACGGAGTCTACACGTCCACTCGCTTCGCGCCATTAGTTCCCGGCGAAGTCGTCCGAAGGTCCACCAGCTTTGTCCGGTCGGCCAGGACGATCCGGCCCGTCGCGCCCGGGCCGGGCGGCGTCACCCTCGTCGAGAAGGCCCGCAGGGGACGCGTTGGGCCCGAGTTCGAGCAGGTGGTGGTGAAGGACCTCGTACTCCTCGCCGGACGCACTGATCAGCGCCGTCACGATCGCGACGGCCGGTAGGGCGAGCAGCGCACCGGTCGCCCCCGCCAACGCGCCCCCCGCGAGCACCGACATGAAGGCGATGGCGGGGTGCAACTCGAGCGTCGTCGCCGTGATCCGGGGGACGACGAGGTAGTTCTCGATCTGCTGGTAGACCACGATGGCGAGCAGCACCCAGATCGCCTGGCCGGTCGATTCGGCCAGGGCGACCACCAGCGGCAGGAAGCCGGCAAGGTAGGTACCGATGGCCGGGATCAACGACGACACGATGCCGACCCAGATGCCGAGCGCCAGGGCGTAGTCGACCCCGATGGCGGTGAACACGGCGACGTGGAAGATCGCCGAGGCGATGGCCGTCAGCACCCGGCTGTAGACGTAGCCGCCGGTCTTCGCGATCGCCAGCTCCCACAGGCCGAGCACCCGGACCTGGTCGTGGGGCTCCAGGCGGCTCGCCAGCCGTTGCCGCAGCCGGGGACCGTCGGCGACGAGATAGAAGGTGACCAGGGCGATCGTCGCGGTCTGGAACAGCCCACCGAGCAGCGTCTGCCCGACGCCGACGGCGCCGCGCCCGACGACGGCGGCCGAGTCGGCCACCCGCCGCGGGAGCTCGCGCTGCTGCTCGTCGAGCCAGTCGGCCACCGCATTGCCGAGATCCGCGGGCAGGAGTTGCTCGGCGCGCTGCGACAGGTCGCCGAGCAGGGTCGGTCCTGCGGACAGCAGGTTGCGCACCTGGTCCACCACGAGGTTGGCCATCGCGTAGAAGAAGCCGCCCAGCAGCAGGATCAGGCCGAGGAACACGATCCAGGTTCCGAACCCGCGGCGGAGCCCCCTCCGCGCCATCCACTGCACCGCCGGCTCCATCGCGAAGGACAGGAACAGCGACACCACCAGGATGACGATCAGGCTCTGCACGCGGCCGAGGACGGCGGTGACCCCCTGCGCGAGCAGCAGGCCGATGGCCACGCCGAACGCGATCGGCAGCGTGCGTCCCGGCACCCAGCTGCGGGGTCGCCACCCCCACAGGTCGGAGACGGCCTCGGGGGTGCCGTCGTCGGCCGCGGAACCGCCGCGTGGCGTCGTCTCGTCCATTGCGGCCAGCGTAGGCGGTCGGGCCCTCGCCGGGCCGGCAGGAGGACGGGCCGTCTGCCGCCGCCGATAGGCTCCCGCCGTCCTCGACCCCTGGTGTGTGCCCGTGTCCGAAGCCGCGATCGAGGTCCGCGGGTTGCGCAAGCGGTACGGCCGCACGCTGGCCGTCGACGGGCTCGACCTCGAGGTCGCCCGCGGCGAGACGCTGGCGCTGCTCGGGCCCAACGGCGCCGGCAAGACCACAACCATCGAGTGCTGCGAGGGCTTCCGGCGTCCGGACGCCGGCACGGTGCGTGTGCTCGGCCTCGATCCCCACCGCGACGGTGCCCGGCTGCGGTCCCGGATGGGGTTGATGCTGCAGGAGGGCGGGGTCTACCCGATGGCGCGGCCGGCCGAGGTGCTGCGGTTGTTCGCCAACTACTACGCCGACCCGCTCGATCCCGAGGCACTGCTCGAGCGGGTCGGGCTCGGCGACGCGCGACGGACACGCTTCCGCGACCTCTCCGGCGGCCAGAAGCAACGACTCTCGCTGGCGATGGCGGTGATCGGCCGACCCGAGGTCGTGTTCCTCGACGAGCCGACGGCCGGGCTCGACCCCGCCGCCCGCCGCCTCACCTGGGAGCACGTACGCGAACTGCAGCAGCAGGGGGTGGCCGTCGTCCTGACCACCCACCTGCTCGACGAGGCCGAGGAACTGGCGGACCGCGTGGCGATCATCGACCACGGGCGGCTGGTCGCCCTGGGCACCCCCGACGAGCTGACCCACGGCGAGCGGGGGGAGCTGACGTTCTCGGCACGTGAGGGCCTCGACGTGGTCGCGCTCGGTGCCGCCGTCGGCGCCGAGGTCGAGGAGGTACGTCCCGGGCGCTACGTCGTGCACGCGCCCAACGGCCCACGGCTGGTTGCCGCGCTGGCCGGCTGGCTCGCCGACCACGACGTCGTGCTCGGTCACCTGCAGGCGGGCCGGGTCAGCCTCGAGGACGTCTTCCTGCGTCTGACCGAGGGCGCGTCGTGACCGGAGAGCGCAGGACACCGCTCCGACGCGCGGTGCTGGCCCAGGCCAACATGGAGTTGCGCATGGTGATGCGCTCGGGCGAGTCGCTGATCGTCACCCTGGGGATCCCGTTGGGCATCCTCGGGTTCTTCTCCGTGGTCGACGTGCTCCCGACCGGTGACGCCCGTGCGGTCGACTTCCTCGTACCCGGCGCGGTCGCGATCTCCGTCGCGGCGACGGGGTTGGTCGCCGTCGCGATCCAAACCGCCTTCGAGCGCAAGTACGGCGTGCTGAAACGGCTCGGTGGCACCCCGCTCCCACGTTGGGGGTTCCTGCTCGCCAAGGGACTCGCCGTCGCGGCGATCCTCGCGGTCCAGACCCTGCTGGTGGTCGCGCTGGCGACCGGTGTCCTCGGATGGCGGCCGCAGGGTGGCCTGCTGCTGGCGCCCCTGGGGGTGCTCGCCGGCGCGGTCACGTTCACGGGACTCGGCCTGCTCATGGCCGGCACGCTGCGCGCCGAGGCGACGCTGGCGCTGTCGAACGCGCTCTTCCTCGTGCTCATGGTGATCAGCGGCGTGGCCTTCGACGCGGCGGCCCTCCCGGAGGGCCTGGCGGCATTCGGGCGCGCGCTGCCACTCGGGGCCCTCGGCGAGGTACTGCGCAGCGCGTTCGCGGGCGAGGGTCTCGCCGCCGGCGCCTTCGGGGTCGTGGGCGGCTGGGGGGTGGTCGCCATCGGCCTGGCGGCCCGCCGCTTCCGCTGGGAGCCCTGAACGCTTGGCCGGTCGCGCCGGCGGTCACACCCGCAGTCGCGCCGGCGGTCGCGGGGCGGTCGCGCGCTCGCCGGGCACCGCGCGTCGCGCCGGTCCGGTTGGGTGCCCGCCCGGGCGAACGGCTACCCTCCGCGCCCGAGGTCGGCCCGACGACGACATGGGCTCTCCTCGCGTGCACGGCAGTCCGGAACCCGGGCTCGTCGCGCCGTCCCGGGGCCTTTCGCCCCGTTGAGGACCAGCTCGGAAAACCGTGAGGAGAGCCACGTTGCGCGACCGGACCGCCACGCGCGCCGCGACGCGTCGTCGGATGCGGGTGACCACGATCCTCGTGCCCGCCCTCGGGCTGCTGCTGGCGGCGTGCACCGCGCCGCAGAGCGCCCTGGACCCTGCGGGTCCGTATGCCCAGGGGCCGCACGACCTGATCCGCCCGGTGTTCGCGATCGCGTTGTTCGTGTTCATCCTCGTCCAGGGCCTGATCATCTATTCGGTGATCAAGTTCCGCCGACGCCCCGACGACGACGGGTCGCTGCCGGTCCAGGTGCACGGCAACACCCGCCTCGAGATCTTCTGGACCGTCATCCCGGCGCTGATCCTGGCCGGCATCGCGGTGCCCACGGTGCAGATGATCTTCTCCACCATGGACGAACCCGACGGCGACTTCATGACCGTCCAGGTCATCGGCCACCGGTGGTGGTGGGAGTTCTACTACGAGGACTTCGACATCTACACGGCCAACGAGCTGGTCATCCCGGTCGACACCCCGGTCCGGCTCGAGATGACCGCGGCCGATCCGGGCCGTGACGCCGACCGCGGCGTGATCCATTCGTTCTGGATCCCGCAGTGGGCCGGCAAGCAGGACGTCGTCCCGGGTCAGATGACCTACCTCAACATCCAGGCCGACGAGGCGGACCGCTACCTCGGCATGTGCGCCGAGTACTGCGGCCTGTCCCACGTGAACATGCGCATCCGCGGCGAGTCGATGGAACAGGCGGACTTCGACGCCTGGGTGGAACAGCAGACCGCCCCCGCGGCCGAGCCCGGTGACGACCTCGCCGCACAGGGCGCCGAGCTGTTCGGGGCGCAGTTCGACACCGACATCGGCCAGCGCAGCTGCGCCGCCTGCCACCAGGTGTGGAACGGCGAGGGGGCACGTGCACCCTCGATCGGGCCCGACCTGACCCACTTCGCGAGCCGCGAGGAATTCGCCGGTGCGATCTTCGAGACCAACGAGGAGAACCTTCGCGAGTGGTTGCGGGACCCGCCGGCGATGAAGCCGATGCAGCCGCAGAACGGGGTCGGCATGCCCAACCTCAACCTCACCGACGAAGAGATCGACGCCCTGGTGGCCTACCTGCTTGCCCTGGAGTGATCCACCGCACCACGAGTCGACGGTGGCGCCGGCCACGTCGCACCACGACGCAGACGGCGGCTACGGAACGAGGAACCACGATGTCGCACAGCACGACGACTCCTCGGCGGAGCGTGTTCTCGCGCCCGACGGCCGAGACCGGCTTCTCGAGCTGGATCACGACCACCGATCACAAGAAGATCGGGATCATGTACTTCTTCACCGTCCTGGTGTTCTTCTTCCTGGGCGGGGTCGAGTCCGGCGTCATCCGGGCGCAGCTCGCCCAGGCCGAGAACAGCCTGGTGACGGCCGAGATCTACAACCAGGCCTTCACGATGCACGGCATCACGATGGTCTTCCTCGTCGTCATGCCGCTGTCCGCGGCCTTCTTCAACTACCTCATCCCGCTGCAGGTGGGCGCACGTGACGTCGCGTTCCCGCGCCTGAACGCCTTCAGCTACTGGATGTATCTGTTCGGTGGCATCTTCCTGTACTCGAGCTTCCTGCTCGGTGGCGCGCCAAACGGTTCCTGGGTCGGCTACGCCCCGCTGTCGCTGGACTCGGTGTCCAACATGGCGTTCTACGCCATCGGTCTGCAGTTGCTGGGCGTCAGCTCACTGTCGGCCGCGGTCAACTTCATCACCACGATCCTGAACATGCGCGCCCCCGGCATGACGTTCATGCGCATGCCGATGTTCATCTGGATGTCGCTGGTCACCAACTTCCTGCTGCTGTTCGCCATGCCGATCATCGCGGTCGCGCTGTTCATGCTGCAGTTCGACACCGTGTTCGGGGCCCAGTTCTTCAACCCGGCCACCGGTGGCGACCCGATCCTGTGGCAGCACCTGTTCTGGCTCTTCGGGCACCCCGAGGTCTACATCATGATCCTCCCGGCGATGGGGATCGTGTCCGAGGTGCTGCCGGTCTTCAGCCGCAAGCCGCTGTTCGGCTACGCGGCGGTGGCCTTCGCCGGTGCGGCCATCGGATTCATCGGCTTCGGGGTCTGGGCGCACCACATGTTCACCTCGGCGATCGGCCCGGTCGCCCGCTCGGCGTTCGCGCTGTCGACGATGTTCATCGCCGTCCCCACCGGCATCAAGATCTTCAACTGGGTCTTCACCATGTGGGGCGGCAAGCTGCGCTTCACGACGCCGATGTTGTTCGCCATCGGGTTCGTGTCGATGTTCACCATCGGCGGCCTGTCCGGCGTCACCCACGCGGTGGTGCCGCACAACGCCCAGCAGCACGACACCTACTACGTCGTGGCGCACTTCCACTACGTGCTGTTCGGTGGCGCGCTGTTCGGCCTCATCTCGGGGATCTACTACTGGTTCCCCAAGGTCACCGGCCGGCTCATGGACGAAAAGCTCGGCAAACTCCACTTCTGGACCTGGCTGCTCGGCTTCAACCTGACCTTCGGCCCGATGCACATGTCCGGTCTGCTCGGTCAGCCACGGCGTACCGCGATCCTGCCGGCGGAACTCGGCGGTGCGGTGGAGCTGTACAACCTGATGAGCTCCATCGGCCTGCTGGTGCTGGTGGTGTCCGCACTGGTGTTCCTGTTCAACCTGATCACCTCGATCCGTTCGGGGGTCGCGTCGGGGCCCGACCCGTGGGACGCACGCACGCTCGAGTGGCTGTCCGCCTCGCCGCCCAAGCACTACAACTTCGACACCATCCCCAGCGTCAGCCACCGCGACGAGTTCTGGCACCGCAAGTACGCCGAGGACGAGGCGGGACAGCCCGTCGCCGTCCCGGCCGGCGCGTCGTCCGAGCACGTCGAGCCCGACGCGGCCCACGCGCGCGAGGCCGAGGTCGGTGACGGCACGGACGCGGCGCACGACGGTGTCGACGGTGGGCACATCCACATGCCCGACCCGTCGTACTGGCCGCTGGTGATGTGCCTCGGGTTCCTCCCGCTGGCGTACGGGCTGCTCGGTCCGACCCCGTGGCTGATCGTGATCGGCGTCGTGTGGGTGATCATCGGCTACTTCGGCTGGGTCATCGAGCCCGTCGCCGAGGGCGACGACGACGATCCCGTCGTCGAGGATCCCGCGGCCACGCGCTCCGGCGTCGCGGCCCACTGACCCGCCAACACCCCTGACAGCAACCTGCGGTCCCGCCGCGACACACGAGCGTGACGGGACCGGCGACACCGGAAGGCAGCAGACGTGGCGGCAGGCGTCCACGAGACCACCCTGGGTCTCGACCACCGCAAGCTTGCGATGTGGGTGTTCCTGGGCTCGGAGTTCCTGTTCTTCGGAGCCTTCGTCTCGGCGTACATCCTCTACCTCGACGCCACCGCCGGTGGCCCGAACGTGGACATCTTCGACATCCCCTTCACCTCGATCAGCTCGTTCGTGCTGCTGATGAGCTCGCTGACGATGGTGCTCGCCCACAACGCGCACGTGCGTCGCGACATGCGGCGCATGCGGATGTGGATCCTGGCGACGGCCGGGCAGGGCGCGGTGTTCCTCGGTGGGCAGGTGTTCGAGTTCACCGTCTTCTACCGCGAGGGCCTCAACCTGACCGAGAGCCCCTTCGCGTCCGCGTTCTTCGTCCTGACCGGCTTCCACGGCCTGCACGTCTTCGTCGGCATCCTGCTGCTGCTGAGCCTGTACTCGCTGACGCTGACCGGCAAGGTCAAGCCGAACCAGGACCTCAAGACCGAGATGATCGGCCTGTACTGGCACTTCGTCGACATCATCTGGGTCATCATCTTCACCGTCGTCTACCTGATCCCCGAACTCGCGATGGGCAGCTGACGCCGTCCGGCGCCACCGACCCAGGAACCGACGAGGACGCTCGATGAGCAGCACGCAGACCCACACGCCGACCGACGCCGACGGCCACGACGACCACCACCCGGGCCCGCGCGAGTACGTGCGCATCGCCATCATCCTGGCGATCCTCACCGCGCTCGAGGTCTCGACCTACTTCGTCGACTTCGGCGTGCTCGGCATCCCGCTGCTGGTCGTGCTGATGATCATCAAGTTCATCATGGTCGCCGGCTTCTTCATGCACCTGCGGTTCGACACCAAGCTCTACAGCCGGTTCCTCTACGGCGGTCTGCTCCTGGCCGTTGGCCTGTACGCCGCGACGCTGGTCGTGATGTTCTTCGACCAGGCACCGACCATCTGACCGACGCACCGCCCGTCCGACCAGCGAGGCCTGCTCCGTGAAGACCGAGTTCCGCAACCGGGTGTTCCTCCCGATCGTGCTGCCGCTGGCCGTCCTGCTCGCCATGGCGCTGGTCATCGGCGGGGTCGCCGCGATCCTGCTCTACAACACCCACGAGGGTGCACTCGCCGTCGCCACCGTCGCCGCTGCGGGCATCCTGCTCACCGCCTCGCTGGCGAGCTCGCAGGACCGGCTCGACGGCAGCCGTCGTGCGGTCATCGCGTTCGCCGCCGTGGTGCCGTTCGCGCTCGGTGGTGCCTATGCCGCGGGCCTGCTGGGTGACATCGCCGACGAGGACCGCAACATCAACGCCCAGCCGCTGCTGGTCGTCCCTGACGACGCGCCCCACATCGTGTCGGAGAACTCCATCGAGTTCTGCCTCGACACCGACGCCGGTTGTGAACCGGCAGAGACCTGGGAGGTCACCCCGTCCACCGAGGCCGAGGTGCTGCTGTTCGTCTTCGAGAACCGCGAGGTCGGCGTCCCGCACAACGTCGTCATCGCCGAACTCGACGGCACCACCGACGACCCCGCACCCGGGGCCGACATCCTGGTCACCGAGACGATCACCGGCCAGGACGAGACGGTCTACCGCGGCGACGGCATGGGTTGGGACGAGCTGCCCGAGGAGTGGTACTTCTTCTGCGCCATCCATCCGCAGATGGCCGGCGTCGGCACCGTCGCGGGCGCCGAGGGCTGAGTCCGCCGAATCGCACGACCGATGCGAGCCGGCCCTGCGGGGCCGGCTCGCGCCCTTCACGGCGATGGTGCGCGCAGGGTGAGGCCGAGCCCCGGGGCGAACACGAGCCAGTCGCCGGCGTCGGTGTGTGCCAGCCCCGTCGCCTCGGCCGTGACGTCGGCGACGTGCGCGCCCGTCCTGGCGTCGTGGATCTGCGCCAGGCCACCGGACGTCCCCGGCACGGGCACGACCAGCAGCCGGCCCTGCAGCCACGCCGTGGTGTGGTCGGCCAGCTGCCCCGACAGCGGCGTTCGCGACTCGACCGCGCCGGTGTCGCGCGCGAGGCGGACCAGTTCGCGACCGCCGGTGAGCACGGTCACCGACTCGGCGTCGAGGTCGAAGCCGCTGCAGCAACCGTCGAGATCCTCGATCGTGCGCTGCCACCGACGCCCGCCACCGTCGAGGTAGTCGACGCGGTCGGCGGCGCCCCACACCATGACGTCGTCGCGCACCAGCAGGCTGGACATGGGGCGGTCGAGGTGCTCGAGGATGGTGCCGTCGTGCGTGTCGACCACGAGCCCGTCGTCACGTGACGACACCACCAGTCGCGAACCGAGCGGGATCAGGCGTGCCGACGGCCGCCCGGTCGCCACGGCCCAGCGTTCGCTGCCGTCGGCCGGGTCGAGGCCGCGGAGCCCGCCCTCGGTGTCCTGCAGGACCGGACCGTCGGCGCTGAACACGGCATGGGCGTCCTGTTCCCGCCACCGGGTCGCGCCGGTGGCGCCGTCTACGGCCACCGCCGCGACGAACGACGTCGGCGCCGGTCCCTCCCGCACCCGGACGGCGAGATACCACCGATCGTCGACGGCCCGGGCCGAGCGGGCCGTCCGAGCCCCCTCGACCGCCTCGTCCCACAGCACCTCGCCGGTGCCGGCGGCGACGGCGAGGACCCGCTCGGGGACCACGACGACGACCGCATCCGTGCCGTGTACGGGGGCGAGCGAGGCGTCGGCTGCCCGGGTGCCGTCGCCCCAGGCGAGTTCCCAGCGCAGCGTCCCGGAGTGCACCTCGAAGCCCGCGAGCCCGTCAGCGGTCACCACGACGAGGTGACCGTTCCGGGTGACCGCCGGGGATCCCGCACCGGCCGGCGTCGGGGGCAGTCGCCACCGGATGCAGTCGACCGAGGTGCGGCAGCGGACCGGCACGGGAGGCGTGTCGGCGCGTGACGGTGGCGTGGGCGCGGGTGGCGGCGGCTCCGGAGGTACCTCGACGCGCATTTCCGGCGGCCTCGTGGGGGCACCGGTCCAGGCGCCGGACCAGGCGCCGGACCACGTGGCGAGCAGGGTGACGGCGACGACGCCGGCGAACACCGGCACGAGGGTGCGCCACCGTCCGGGCCACGTCCGCGCGATCCACGGTGCGGCCGGCGTACTCCCGACGAGCGCCGCCCCGCAGCGGCCACAGAAGCGGGCGCGCGAGCTCCCCCAGACCTCGCCACAATCCCCGCAGGTCCGCTCGCCGATGTCGGTCCTCCGCGCCACCGTCCCACCGTAGGGATTCGGGGCGGTCAGGCACCCGGCTGGGCGTCCCCCGCCTGCGCGGCGGCCACGGCGGCCGCCACCTTCGGAGGCAGGCCGATCCTCGGCGCCTCGCCCCGCAGCGGTGGGAGCAGCGCCCGCGCGACCGCGTCGCCGATGCGGGCATGGGCGGCGCGCGGCCAATGGATGCCGTCGACGTTCAGCGCCTCGACGTGGGGAAGGACGTGCTCCCAGGCCGGGACGGGCACGAACCCGTGGGCGCCGGCGAGTCGGAGCTGGTGGACCTCGGCGGCCTCGAAGCGGGGATGGCGGTGGCCGTAGTAGGCGGCGCGGTGGCTGGTCGGACCGAGCACGACCCCGGCCGCACGCCCCCAGGTCAGGCCCCGGACCTGGTCGAGCAGTTGGCTCATCAGGCGCTCGAACTCCCGCGCGGGGGTGCGCCGGAGACGTCCCCCGGTCGCGCGCACCAGACGCGGGTAGGCGAACCGCGACAGCCGCCGTGCCCCGCGCCGGACGCCGGCCGGCCACAGGTAGGGCAAGGTCGCCTCCAGCAGCGCCGGCACGCCCGCGGGCGCGTGATCGAAGCTGCCGAGACCCACCACGACAGCGTCCGCCTTGGCGAGCACGTCGAACTGCAGGTGCTGGTCCTTGAGCACCGCGTGCGCGGCCTCGCGCACGGTCTGGCCGGGCCTGGCCACGACCGTCACCTCGACGCTGCGCCGGAGTTCGTCCTGCAGGTGGCGCGCCATCACGTTGGGATAGAGGTGCTCCGCCCCGGGCAGCTGGGGACCGTGCTCGTCCATGAACGCCGTGGAGTCGCCGAGCACGACCACCGACAGCGGCGCAGTCACCGCATCACCTCGCCCGGACGCCCGCCGCCGCGTTCGGCGCGTCCACCGGCGCCTCCGCCGGATGTGGCCGGGGGCGGGCCCGCGTCCAGCAGGCGACCGACGCGGTCCAGACGAGGGTCGCGCCCAGGATGTGGATCGCCACCAGGGCCTCGGGGATGCCCAGGGCGTACTGCGTGTAGCCGATCGCGCCCTGCACCAACTCGAGCACCAGCAGTACCCGGACCGCTCGCCGCAGCCCCGCAGGACCGGTGCGCCACGTGACCGCGACCAGCGCCACGGTGAGGCCGACGAGCAGCCACACCGCGTCGGCATGGGCGATGGCGGCGAACCGGATGTCGATGCCGAGTCGCGGCGTGCCCGGATCGCCGGCGTGGGGTCCGGCACCGGTGACGATCGTTCCCAGGACCAGCACGGCCGCGGAGACGACGAGCAGGGCCGTCGTCGCGACGCGGACGCCCGCCGGCGGTGCAGGTCCGTCAGCGGGGGCGCCGATGGCCCGCACCCGCTCGAGGAGCACGGTGGCGAGGGCGATCAGGACCATCGAGAGCAGGAAGTGCACGGCGACCGTGATCGGCGACAGCTGCATGCGCACCGTGATGCCGCCGACGATCGCCTGGAGGGCGACACCCAGCGGCAACGCCCAGGCGAGCAGCTCCAGCGACCTCGGGTGCGGGCGGGTTCGCCGGACCTGGACGAACACCGCGATCACCGCCGCGAGGACGACGAACGTGAGCAGGCGGTTGCCGAACTCGACGGCCGTCTGCCAGGTCGCGTGCTCGGAGCCCGGCCGCGGGGCGATCGTCTCGCCGTCGCAGGTCGGCCATGTCGGACAGCCGAGCCCGGAGCCGGTCACACGCACCAGGCCACCCGTGAACACGATGCCGATGTTGGTGAGCAGCGCGGCCAGCGCGAACCGCCGCAACAGGCGCAGCTGGGCAGGCGCGGGGGGAGCGGACATGCGCGGAGGGTACCTGCGTCAGCGCGCCCACCCCCTCCCGGGGTCGCGGTGTCGCGCGAGGGACGAATACCCTGAGGACGCCCGCCCACTGCTCCGCAGGACCCGACACCGTGTCCACCGCCGCTCCCTCCGCCCGCGACGCCGCCACCGATGACGGCGTCGTCCGCACCCCCGTGCGGCGGCACCGGCGACGGAGTGTCGTGCTGCTGGCGCTGGCGGTGTTCCAGTTCTGGTTGTGGGGAACGCGGATCAACAACCTCGTCCGGGACGCGGGCGAGTTCTCCACCGCGTTCGTCGCGGTGCACGGCGTGCTCTACACCGCCGCGATCGGCGCCGGCATCGTCCTCGCCGTCCTGGGGCTGCGCATGTGGCGCGAGGCCCGGGTCGCCGGGGACCGCTCGTGAGTCCGTCCCCCAGCCACGGTGGCGCCACCCGTCCGACCGACGAGGCGTCCGCCGCCACCGTCGGTCCCATGCACGCCAGCGGCCGCTACGAGTCGCGTCGCGCCGCCGTGCGCCGCTACGTGCTGGTCACCAAGCCACGGATCATCGAACTGCTGCTGGTCACCACGGTCCCGTCGATGGTCGTGGCGGCGCGTGGCTGGCCGGGTACCTGGCTGGTGATCGCGACGGTCCTGGGCGGCACGATGTCGGCCGGGAGCGCGAACGCGCTCAACAACGTCATCGATCGTGACATCGACCGGATCATGGCCCGCACCGCGGCCCGGCCGACCGCCACCGACGAGGTGCCGGCCCCGCACGCGCTGGTGCTCGGGCTGGTGCTCGGGGTCGCCGGCTTCGCCTGGCTGTGGGCCTTCGTCAACCTGCTCGCCGCGCTCCTGGCAACCTCGGCGATCCTGTTCTACGTCTTCGTCTACACCCTCGGCCTCAAGCGGCGAACCAGCCAGGCCGTGGTGATCGGTGGGATCGCCGGGTGCATGCCCGTGCTGACCGGTTGGGTGGCGGTCCCCGGGGCGACCCTGGCGGACGCGACCCCGTGGTTGCTGTTCGCCGTCATGTTCTGGTGGCAGCCACCCCACTTCTGGGCGCTCGCCATGAAGTACCGCGAGGACTATGCCCGCGCCGGCCTGCCGATGCTCCCGGTCGTGCACGGCAACGACGAGGCCACCCGACACATCCTGCTCTACAGCTACCTGCTGCTGTCGATCGTGCTGATCACCGTCGTCGGCGCCGGACTGGGGTGGATGTTCGCGACGGTCGCCGTCGGGCTGACCGTGGGGTGGCTGCTGCTGGCCCACCGGCTGCGACGCACCCGCACGGTGGCCGACGCGATGCGGCTGTTCCACTACTCGACCGTCTACGTGGCGTTGATCTTCATCGCCGCCGCGGTCGACGCCGTGCTCTGACTCGGTCGGCATCGGTGCCCACGGCACGTCACCACGTTCAGCTGGCGTCACCGTGTCATGGCAGACCGAGGCGGTGACGTCAGAGCGAGGTCCACCTCGATCTCTTGTCACCACCGCGTTCTCACGTCACATCGTCGGGATCGCAACCGTGGTGACACGCCGGTCGCTGGCCACGGACATCCCGCGCCCGAACCGGCACGCACGCCCATGAGGCCCGACCCATTGACGGCGACTGAACGCATGTTTAACATGCTGAACATGAGTTCAGTCGAGGTGGAGCCACCAGCGGGCGAGCGGGACACGGACCGCACCGCACGGGCGCGGGTCCGCGACGCCGCCATCGCCTGTTTCGCCGACCAGGGCGTGGCGGCGACGAGCGTCCGAACGATCGCCGCTGCCGCAGGCGTCTCCCCCGCGTTGGTGATCCACCACTTCGGTTCGAAGGACGACCTGCGGATCGCCTGCGACCAGCACGTCGCCTCGCTCGTGCGCGAGCAGAAGTCGGCCGCGATGGCCCAGGGGCCGGGGATGGATCCGCTGGCCGCCCTCCGGACCTACGGGGACGGACCGCCGCTGCTGGCCTACCTCGCCCGCACCCTGGTCGACGGGTCGCCACACGTCGCCGAACTGGTCGACGACCTGATCGCCGACGCCGTCGACTACATGCAGCAGGGGGTCGAGGCCGGCGTGCTGACCCCGACCGACGACCCGCACGGCCGGGCCGCGGTGCTGACCCTGTGGTCGCTCGGGGCGCTCGTGCTGCACGAACACGTCGCCCGCGCGCTCGGGGCCGACCTGTTGGGGGGCGACCCGATGGACGCCCTGCCCTACTTCCGGCCCGGCCTCGACGTCATGGGCGCCGGCCTGCTGCGACCCGAGGTGTACGAGCGACTGCGCACGCAGTTGCGTCAGATCGAGGAGGACGAGTCGTGAATGACGTGGCCATCCGCGTCGACGGCCTGGTGAAGGACTACGTCACCGGACCACCCTGGCGACGCAAGCCCCCCGTCCGCGCCCTCGACGGCCTCGACCTCGAGGTGCGCCGGGGCGAGGTGTTCGGGTTCCTCGGCCCCAATGGCGCCGGGAAGTCCACCACCATCCGGGTGCTGCTCGACCTGTTGCGGCCCACGGCCGGCCGGGTCGAGGTGCTCGGCCAGGCACCGGCCGCTGGCGGGCCGCCGTTGCGCGCCCGCATCGGCTACCTGCCCGGCGAGCTGAACATGGCGGGCCAGCGGACGGCCGGCGAGGAGCTGGGCTACCTCGCCGGCCTGCGCGGCGGCGTCGGTTCGCAGCGCATCGGTGAACTGGCCGAACGGTTCGCCCTCGACCTCGACCGGCCCATCCGCGGCCTGTCGAAGGGGAACAGGCAGAAGGTCGGGGTCATCCAGGCTTTTCTGCACCGGCCGGAGCTGTTGATCCTGGACGAGCCCACCAGTGGCCTCGATCCGCTGCTGCAGCACGAGTTCCTCGGCCTGGTCCGGGAGGCCCAGGCCGACGGCGCCACCGTGTTCATGTCCTCGCACGTGCTGTCCGAGGTCGAGGACGTCGCGGGCCGCGTCGCGATCATCCGCTCGGGACAGATCGTCGACACCGACGACGTCCGCACGCTGCGCCACCACGCCGGCCAGGAGATCAGCCTGCGTTTCGACGGCGCCGCTCCCGTCGACGACTTCCGCGACCTGCCGGGTGTCGAGGACGTCGCTGTCGACGGAAGCGAGCTGACCTGCCTGCTGCGCGGCGAGCCTGATGCGCTGCTCAAGGCGGCCGCGCGGCATCGCGTCGTGCACTGGTCTGCGCAGGATCGCGAACTCGAGGCCCTGTTCCTCGACTTCTACCGGCTGCCTGTCCACGAGACGACCGCCCCCGGGGAGGAGGTGGCCACGCATGGCCGCTGACACCATCACGCCGTCGCGTCGCGACGCACCCGCAACGCCTCGGAGCCGGCCGCTGGCCGTGTTCCGCGGCGTGCTCCGGGATCGGCGTCGATCCCTGATCCTGTGGACGATCGCCATGGCCGCCGTCACCGCGGTCTACACCAGCTTCTATCCGGCGATGGGCGACGGCGCCGACATCGCCGTCTTCGTCGAGAACCTGCCCGAAGGCATGGTCCAGGCCATGGGCTACGACCAGATGGGCACACCCGGCGGCTACCTGCAGTCGACCGTGTTCGGGATCCTGGGTCCGGCGCTGGCCCTGGTGTTCGCCATCGGCACCGGCGCACGCCTGATCGCCGGTGCCGAGGAGGACGGCACGCTGGAACTCGAAGCGACCCACCCGGTCTCCCGCACGCAGATCTATCTGGACCGCCTGCTGGCGTTGTGGCTGGGCTGCGCGGTTCTGGTCACGACGGTCTTCGTCGTCACCGCGGCGCTGGTCGCGGCCCTCGACATCGACCTCGCCACCTCCGCCCTGCTGGCCGGCGTCGTGGGCCTGCTGATGCTCGTGGTCGCGATCGGGACCCTGGCGCTCGCGGCAGGCGCAGCGAGCGGCCGTCGTGGGGTCGCCCTTGCGACCGGCGCCGTGGTCGCGGTCGTCGCCTTCCTGGCGGATGCGATCGGGCCGTCCGTCGACGGGCTCGGATGGCTGACCACGGTCTCGCCCTGGTCGTGGTACCTCGGGGGCGATCCGCTGATCGAGGGCTTCGACGTCGGCGGCCTGGCGCTGCTCGCGGCGCTCACGGTGATCGCGGGGGGTGCCGGGGTGCTGCGCTACCGGCAGCGCGACCTCGGCGTATGACCACCGTCGCGGACGCAACGGCCGCGGCGAGCGTCACGCTCGCTGCGGCCGGGTCGTCGAGGCGGAGGCGGACGGGAATCGAACCCGCCAGAGGACGCAGAGCGCCCTCTCGTCGGCTTTGAAGGCCGCGGGACCCACCAGGCGTCCGGACGCCTCCCCGTGCCCGTGTTGCCGGGCAGGCGTGCGGCAGCCTACGCCCTCGCCGGCCACGCGGCGGTGACGCCTTCCGCGGTGCCACTGCGGGGGACGGATCAGCCCCCGGTGGCCTCGCCGCCCGACCAGCCAGGGGCCTTGAGGTAGCCGGCCAGGGCCTCGGCCGCCGTGTCGGAGGGGTCGCCGCGCAACCCGTAGTGGGTCCGGCGGCCCTCTTCACGGAGGCTGACCAGGCCCGCCTGGCGCAGCAGTGCGAGGTGGTGATGGGCCGTGGCCTTGGCGACCTCGAGTTCCTCCATCGCGTCGGCGAGCGTGATCGGCCCGCCGCTCATCCGTCGCAGCAGCCGCAGTCGCCCCTCGTCGCCCAGCGCCTTGGCCAGCTTTACCAGGGTCGGTGGCGGCGCCTCACTGGGGAGCGCGACGAACTGGTCGGCCACCGGGGTCGAGAGCACCTCGACGTCCTCGAGCCGGCCCAGGATGAGCCATGGCCGGAACCAGAAGCTCGGCAACATCACCACCCGGCGCAGCGTCCGGTCGTCTTCGGCGAGCTCGTAGCCGTTGGTCGCCTCCAGCACGACCTCGGCGGCCGGCATCCCATCGTCGAGCTGGCGGCGGCGGTGGACGACGTCGCGCTCGATGGCGCCCATCGCCTCGTCCTGCAGGTCGCGGAACACCTCGACCTCGAACCGCTCGATCGCGGCGACGAGCCGGTCCCGGTACTCGGTGGGCGTCGTGCGCAACAGCACCTCGAGCTCGGCCGGACAGTCGCCGGCGGCGTCCATGGCGCGCAACGCCTCGAGCGCCTCGGTGTCGCCCTCGATGGTGCGCTGGACCAGCTCGAGGGGGTCCGGGCCGTCGTGGGCGTGGTCCTTGAAGACCAGGTTCGCGGCCAGCAGCCGCCACGGCAGCAGCGGGTCGTCGAGCAACGCCTCGCGGACCTGCTGCACGGTGCCTGGCGCCGGGACGACCGCTCCCGCCTCGGCCAGCAACAGCAGCGCCTTGTCGCCGCGCTCGCCGGACAGGGCACGCAGCTCCTCGAGCAGATCGGGGGGCGTGCGGTCACGGACCGCGGCGATCCGGTCGGCGCCGACGTCGAACGCGTCCGGATCGTCGGTGATCAGCACGCCCGCGCAACGCAGTAGCTCGGCGCCGCTGGACGCACGGGTCTCGACGACGGGCGCCGTCGCACGGCCTCCCGCACGGAGGTCCACCAGACGCATCGGGTGCCTTTTGACGGCTTTCGGACGCCCACAGCGTATACCGCCGGACAAAGCGTCGAAAGGTTTCGAACGGTCGGACGCGGACGCGCATTCGACAAAACTCGTATCGTGTGGTTCGATGGAGATCGAACACAGGAGATCCACGCATGATCAGGCTCGAACTCCAGGCGGAGGTCGACTACCGCCATGACCAGATGCGTCGGACGGTGGCGGGCAGCCGTCGCCGTCGACGCGACCACGCACGCCGCTGGTTTCGTCCGGGCACGCCCACGACCGACGAGCGTCGTCCCGGCCGTCGCGACTGAGCCGACTACCCGGCGTCGCGGCCGAGCTCGGCCAGCAGGAATGCCTCGGTGAGGCACGCCTTCGCGAAGTCCTCGAGGTGGAGCGACTCGTCCTCGCCGTGGGCGTTGGAGCCCGGGTCCTCGACGCCGACCAGCAGGCACGGGGCGCCCCCGAACGCGTCGCTGAACGGCTCCACGAACGGGATCGAGCCTCCACAGCCCATGGCGGCGGGCTCGCGCCCGTAGGCGGCCGTCATGGCCGCGACGGCCGCGTCCCAGGCGCCACCGCCGGGCTCGGTCACCCAGGCGCGGTTGCGTTCGCCGACGTCGACCTGCACCTCCAGGCCCCACGGCACGTTCGTCTCGAGGTGCCGTCGGAGGGCGTCGAGTGCCCGGTCGGGGTCCTGGCCCGGTGCCAGCCGGCACGACAGCTTGGTGCGCACCTGCGCCAGCAACGTGTTCGAGGCCGCCGCGACGGCGGGCACGTCCATCCCGGTCGGGGTGATCGTCGGGCGCATCCAGAGGCGTTCGAGAATCGTGCGACGGTCGTCGCCGACGAACTCGGCCCCAGCGACCAGCCGCGCCTCGTCGCGGAAGTCGTCCGCCAGCGCCTCGCCGTCGCCCTCGAGGGCCTCGAGCCTGGCCCGCTCGTCGTCGGCGAGTGCGCGCACGTCGTCCTCGAAGCCGTCGACCGCGATCGCGCCCGCATCGTCGTGCAGGCTCGCCAGCAGGCGCACCGTCGCCGTGAGTGCGTCCGGCACCACGCCGCCCCACATGCCCGAGTGCACCGGTTGCTGCATCGCGCGGACCGTCACCACCACGTCCGCCATGCCGCGCAGCGCGTAGGTCAACCCCGGCCAACCGACCTTCCAGTTCGTCAGGTCGGTCAGCACGATCACGTCCGCCCGTAGCCGGGCGCCGTAGGTGTCGAGGAAGCGCTCCAGGTTCGGGGAACCGATCTCCTCCTCGCCCTCGATGACCACCTTGACGTTGACCGGCAGCGTGCCGCGCGTGTCCAACCACGCCCGGATCGCGGCGACGTGGGCCATGATTCCGGCCTTGTCGTCCGCCGCGCCACGGCCGTAGAGGCGGCCCTCGCGTTCGGTGGGCTCGAACGGCGACGAACTCCAGCGCTCGGGCGTGCCGACCGGCTGGACGTCGTGGTGGGCGTAGAGCAGCACCGTCGGCGCGTCGTCGCCGGCCCGCAACCACGATCCGGTCACGTACGGGTGGGTGCCGTCGAGCTCCAACAGCTCCACGTCCTCGAGCCCGGCGTCCCGCAGGCGCTGCGCCGTGCGCTCGGCCGAGCGTCGGCAGTCGTCGGCGTACTCGGGCTGCACGCTGATCGAGGGGATGCGTACCAGGTCCTCGAGCCAGGCGACCGTCTGGGGCATCTGCGCCATCAGGCGCTCGGCCACGTCGTCGAGACCCGACGGGACCCGGGTGGCGGCGGGCAGGACGGACATGGGCTCGGCGGTCACAGGGCACCTCTGCTGGGCATCTGGGGGCGGTTGCCGGCCGAGTCTGCCCGAGATCGGCAGCCACCGGAGACGCGCGATGCCGGCCGAAGTGTGGCGCGGTTCCCGGATCCGGCCCGTCGGCGACTATCCTGCGGCCGCACCAGTGGCGGTCGGGCCGGCGCCCCGAGCGCGTGACGACGAACTTCCGAAAGGGCGGACCGGGTGGGGCACGCAACCGACGTGTGGGACAAGCTGTCCGGCATGCTCTCCAGCGGCGACATGGCCGACATCCCGCAGCTGTACGGGGCGGACGCGCTCTACCTCGAGCCCTACAACCCGCCCCATCGCGGCAACCTGCTCATCCAGGCCTACCTCAAGGACTGGATCGGCGGCAAGGACGACATCGCCGTCGAGTCCTCGCGCGTCATCGAGTCCGAGGACGGTCGTTCGCTCGGCGTCGAGTGGACCATCTCCTACACCGCCGCCGGCCGCCGGTGGAACGACCTGCCGCGTGCGAGCTTCTTCGGCTTCGACGACACGGGACGCATCGTCTACCACCGTGACTACACCTGAGTTCGGCGGCGTCCCGCGGCACCTCGGCCGATCAGTCCTCGCCCCGGAGGACGAATCGCCACACGGCGAAGCCGACGGCGAGCGCGCCGACCGCCCCCGCGAGGACCTCGTTGCGCGGCTTGGCGACGTCGGGGAGCCGGTCGCGCAGTCGCACCGGGGCGTGGAAGTCGCGGACGGCCCATGACATCGCGGCGGCCGCGGCGCGCAGTTCCCGGTCGGGATTGACCGCCACGGGATGCCCCACCGCGGTCAGCATCGGCAGGTCGGTGATCGAGTCCGAGTAGGCGAAGCACCGGGTCAGGTCGTAGCCACGGAGTTCGGCCACCTGCCGGATCGCCGTCGCCTTCGCGCCCGCGTAGGCGTAGAACTCCAGCGTGCCGTCGTAGCAGCCGGCCTCGTCGGTCCCCGAGCGGGTCGCGATCACGTCGCGTACGTGCAGGAACTCGCCGAAGGGTTCGACGATCTCCTCGCCGGAGGACGAGATGATCCACACGTCACGGCCGGCCCGTTGGTGCTCGGCGATGAGGTCGAGCGCCTCGGCGTAGGCCAGCGGCGCGATCACCGTCTCCATCGTCTCGCGCACCAGGCGTCGCACCCGCTCCGCCTCCCAGCCCTTGGTGAGCTCGAGGGCGGCATGACGCATCTGCTCCATCTTCTCGTGGTCCGCGCCGACGAGCTGGTAGACGACCTGTGCGTACAGCGACTTCACCACCGTGGTCGGACTGATCAGCCCGTCGCGCATCAGCGTCCGTCCCATCATCAGCGTCGAGGAGCCGGCGATGATGGTCTTGTCGAGGTCGAAGAACGCGGCCTCGGTCGCGCCCGTCCGGCGCACCGCCAGCCGCGCGAGCATCGACTCGCTGAGCCGGTCGGCGTCCGGCCGGGCGTAGCGCTGTTCGGTCTCGACGGTGGCGTTCGAGGGGTCCGCGATGACCTCGGCCGCCGCCGACAGCAGCCGATCGACCGTCGACGGCGTCGACGGTGTCGATGGCGTGTCGCCCGGCGCGGCCGACTCCCTGCGTCCGTCTGCGTCACCTCTGCGGGGCACTACCGCTTCCTCGTACGGATGGCGCGAGCCTAACGGGGTCAGCGCGGCGGCAGCGGTTCGACGCTCATGAGGCTGCGGCCGTTGGTGAACAGAAACGGTGGCTCGACCGTCGTCGGCCACACCCCCTCACCGCGGACCTGGACCTCGCGGCCGTCGTGCCACAGCCGCAGGCGGTCGTAGCCCTGCGCCACCGCCGTGTCCTCGCTGATCCACCACCACGGTTGGTCGGCGTCGTCGCCGAACGGCTCCAGCTCCGGGCCGGCGGGTGCGGCGACGGGCCTGCCGTCGACCAGCGACAGGCGCAGGGCTTCGTTGCCTCCGTCCGGCGACGGGATCACCAGGGCACCGTCCGCGACACGCGGCTCCGGGCAGCACAGGTGGACGACGCCGCGCCGGCCCTCGACCTCGTGTGTCCACCGCACCGTGCCGTCGAGCTCGATCAGCAGGATGTGCGCCGCCCCGCCCTCCGCCCGTGCCGCCGCCCCGGATCCGACGAGCAGCGACCGGTCCGACGTCGGCGAGATCTCGTTGAGACCCTCGAGGCGCGCCCGGGTCTCGAGGGTGGTGGGATCGAGGATGTCCCACTCCCGGCCGCTGCCGCGTTGGAGGATGGCCGCCTCGCCCACGTGATGGATCCAGGTGTCGTCGCCCAGTGTGCGACGGGCCCGCTCCTCGCCGGTGAGGGGGTCGAGCAGCACGGCCTCGCCCTGTTCACGGACGATGAGCGGGTCGGCGTAGCTCAGCAGCGACGACCCCGGGCGCTCCCACAGCGTCTGCCCGGTGCGGAGGTCCACGGCCCACAGCGACGGCACGGGTTCCTCGATCTCGCCGCCCTCCGCGACCCCGGGCGCGTCGTAGCGACCCAGGACCAGGACGTCCTCGAAGACCGTGAGGTCGTGGACCGCGAGGGCCGACACCGTCTGGTGCCAGAGCACCGCGCCGTCGCGGCCGAGCGCCAGCACCGACCCGTTGTCGGGCCGCCCGATCAGCAGCACCTCGTCGTCGAGTGCCGGGACGAGCATCGTCCAGCCACCGTGACCGCGACTGCCCGCATCGGCCGGCCAACTGCGGTGCCATCGCGGTTCGCCGGTCTGCAGGTCGTAGGCGCGGATCTGCTGGTCCAGGACCGTCACGACGAGGTCACCGAAGGTCGCCACCTCGGCGCGTCGGTTGCGATCCGGGGTCATCTCCACCCGCCAACGCTCGCACCCCTGAGGTTCGCAGCGCATGCGGGTGGGATCGAAGGGGGCGAGGGCGCGCGCACGCTCCTCGTCCGACAGCGGACTGCCCTGCGGCACGATGGTGTCCTGCGCCAACTCCACGACCGGATCGGGCCGGTCACGCGGCAGCTGCACCATGCCCGACCGCAGCACGGCGGTCCCGGTGACCGCGATCGCGACCACGGAAGCGACCGCGAGGAGGGCACGCCACCCCGGTCGCGGCGTCGTGTGCACCGGCATGGCGGGCGCCGCCGGGCGCAGGGGGATGCCGCAGCAGCCGCAGAATCGGGCGGTTGCCGCGTCCCACGGGGCATCGCAGGACGAACACTGCACCGTCCTCGCGCGTCGCACGGCGTTCTCCCGCTCCCGCCGGGGCCGCGCCGGAGCGCGGTCCTCGGGCCGGCGGTCATGGTACGGCGCGCGGCGGACGGGCGGCCGGGCTCCGGAGTCGCCGCGACGGCCGTCGGACCGGGCTGTCCACAGCGATGGGACGACCCGGGGCGAACGAGGGCGTCGGCGGCCCTACGGTGCCGATTCGCCTCGTTCCCGGCCGCCAGGAGACCGCCATGCCGCCGACCACCCCGGTTGCCGACGTCACCGTCGCGGGGGATCCGACCGCGGCGCTGCCGGTGCTGCTCGAACTCACCGATCCGGTCAGGGACCGGGTCCGCAGCTGGGTCGAGGGGGTGCTCGGCTGGCAACCGGTCGACCCCGAGACCGACCGGCTCGTCCCGCCGCGTGTGTGCCTGATGGATCCGGTCACCGCCGTCGAACGAGGGCCCCGCGTCCTCGGCGGCGACGTGCCGGTGATCCTGCTGGTCGGCGAGGAGCATCCCTCGGACATCGCCCTCGCCGCCGTGCGGGTCCGTCCGGTGGCGACGCTGCGCTGGCCCGAGGACCGCGACGGGCTCGCCGACGCCGCGCTCGGCGGCCTCCAGGCGCGTCGCCCGACCGGTGGCGGCGCACGGGTCGTGCGTGTCGGCGGGGCCGCGGGTGGGGTCGGCACGTCCACCGTGGCGGCCGCGCTCGCCGGGCTCTTCGGTTGGCAGGGGGAGCGGACGCTGACGATCCTGGGTCCGGGGGCGCCTGTCGCCGAGGTCCGCGACCTGGCCGCCGGTGCGCTGTCGGGTGCCGGGCTGTGGGCACACGCCACCCCGCTCGCCGGTGTCGAGTCCGCGCGGGCCGTCCGGGTGGTGGGCCGCGCACCGCGGCTCGCGCCGGTCGTCGATCCGGCCATCGGGGTCTGCGTCGTCGACGCCGGCGTGGACGACGACGTGGACGTCCTGGTCCTGCGTGCCGACACCGCGGGACTGGCCGCAGCCGGCCGCACGACCGCCGCGGCGGTGGTCGTCATCGGCAAGGGGCCCGCGCCATGCGCCGCCGTGGCCGAGGCGTGCGGTCCCCGTCGGCGGGTCCACCTTCCGCGCTCGGCCCGCGTGGCGCGGGCCGGCCTATGCGGGCGTGTGCCCGCAGGCCTTCCCGGCAGCTGGCTGCGCCCGATGCTGCCGCTGACCCGGGCGCGGGCCGGCGACCCGCCGTAGCCGCCGACGCCGCAGACGACGACACACCCGTGGGGGCGGGGACGGAACGAGCATGCGGAGTCCGACGCCGCTCGCAGCGAGCACCACCACACCAGCGGACCTCGGCGACAGCGGTAGTGGCAGTCTCGTCGACAGCCGCCTCCGCGAGGCGGTCGCCAGACGGTTGCGCGACGACCACGAGATCACGGCCGGCCGGGCGGACCGCGCCTCGCTCCGCCGCGCGGTCGCCCGGGCGCTCGCCGCCGAGGGCATCGTCGCCGCTCCGGACGTGTGGGCCCGGGCCGTCCGCGACCTCGTCGACGACCTGGGTGGACTCGGTCCGGTCGAGCAGTTGCTGCGCGATCCCGCCGTCACCGACGTCATGGTCAACGGTCCCGACGAGGTCCACGTCGAGCGCGACGGCGAACTCCGTCGCGTCGACGTGAGGTTCGACGACGACGCCCACCTCGAACGGCTCTTGCGCCGGGTGCTCGGACCGCTCGGGGTGCGCCTCGACCGCTCCCACCCGTTCGCCGACGCGGTGCTGCCCGGTGGGGTGCGGATCCATGCGCTGTTGCCTCCGCTGTCCGAACAGCCCGTGGTCACGCTGCGACGGGTCCCGGCGGTGATCCCCTCGTGGGACGAGCTGGTGGCATGGGGGACCGTCACACCGGGGATGCGGGAGCGCCTGATCGCGGCCGTCACCGACCGGCGCAACCTGGTGGTGTGCGGTCGCGCCGGCGTCGGAAAGACGACGTTGCTCGCACGGTTGCTCGCGGAGGTGGGCGACGACCGTCTCGTGGTCATCGAGGACGCCCCGGAGTTGCGTCGACCGGCGGCGCACGTCGTCCACCTGCGGGTCCGCCCGCCCAGCGCGGACGGCGCCGGCGGCATCGACGTCGCCACGCTGGTGCGCAACGCCCTACGGATGCGGCCCGACCGTCTGGTCGTCGGCGAGGTGCGTGGTGGCGAGGTCGCCGACCTGTTGCAGGCGATGAACACCGGCCACGACGGCTCCATGACCACGGTCCACGCCAACGGCGCCGAGGAGGCCATCGTCCGACTCGAGGGCATGGCCCTGCTGGCCGGCATCCCCCTGGCTGCGGCACGCGCCCAGGTCGGCGCCGCACTCGACCTCGTCGTCGCGCTCGGGCGCGGTCGCGACGGCCGCCGCCAGGTGACGTCGCTGGTCGAGGTGGGAGCCGGGCGCGACGGTGCGGTGATCCGCGAGGTGACCGCGTGACCGCCGCTCCGTCCCTCCGGCGGCTGTGGCCACGTCAGCGCCAGGCGTCCTCGGCTTCCGCCGCTGCGCTGGACGTGTTGCGTCTGCGTGCGGCCGCCGGCCTGCCCCCCCGTACGACGCACCACCTGTCCCCACGCGCGCGGCGCGGTCTCGCGGTCGCCGAGGCCGTCGGTGCGCCCCTGCTGCCCGCCCTCGACGCGGCCGCAGCGGCCGAAGAGGACGCCCGGGCCGCCCGCCGCGCCGTTGCCGTGGCCTCGGCGCAGACCAAGGCGGTTGCGGCGGGCCTGCTCGTCGCCCCGTTCGTTCTGGTCCCGCTTCTCGGCGGCGTGTTCGGCGCCGATCTCGCCGGCTTCTACGCCACGCGTCCGGGCCGGTTCGTCGGCGCGATCGGACTGGCGTTGCTCGGGCTGGGCGGTGCCGCGGTCGTCGCGCTGCTCCGCCGCATCGGCGCACCGCCGCGCCCGCCCGCCGGTCCCGCGGTCCACCGCGCGCGCTCGGCGTGCTTCGGTCTCCTGGCGGCGGCCGTGACGCACCCGCTCGTCGGGGTCGTCGTGGCCGTCGTCGTGTTGGTCCGAGGCGGCAGCGGTGGCACGACCGCGCCGCCCGGCGTCGACGAGGCGGCCGACCTCACGGCCACCGCCCTGATGGGTGGCGTGGGGCCGGGTGAAGCCCTGCGCATGTGCGCGGACCAGCTGCCGGCGCATGCCGTCGAACTCCGCAGCCTGGCGCTCGAACTCGAGCTCGGTCTCGCGGCCCGACCGGGCGGTCCGCTCGCGCGGCTCGACGCCGTGCTCCGCGCCGCCGCCGACGTCGGCGCACCCGCTGCGCCGGCCCTCCGCCGGCTCGCCGGCGAACTGCGCGCCGACGAGCGTGCCCGGGTACTGGCCGCCGCCGAGCGGTTGCCGGCCCAACTGACCTTCCCCACCGCCCTGGCCCTGCTGCCGGCGACCCTGCTCCTGGTCGGTGCGCCGATCGTGCAGGTCGGCCTGAGGCAGGCGCTGCCCTGACGCACAACACAGGAGGATCCCATGCCAAACCCCGCTCCGACCGCCACCAACCCACCACCGCCCGGTGCTCCGCACGACCGCAGCGGCCGTTCGCATGCCGACCCCCGTCGGCCCGGGCCGGTGCCGGTCCGCGCCCGCGGTCGGCGCTCCGACGAGGACGGGTCGCTGATCACCGAGTACGGGCTGCTCGCCGTGGTCGCCGCGGCCATCGCCAGCGTCGTGATCAGCTACGCGTCCGAGGGTGCGATCGCCAACCTCTTCAACGCACTGATCTCGGCGGCGCGCGGACACGTGAGCGCATGAGTCCACCGGTGTCCCGGCTCGCCCGTCCCATTGGGGGCGGGCGGGCCGTCCGTGGGCGTCCGGGCCGCGGTCAGGACGGCTCGCTCAGCCTGGAGTCGGTGTTCGTGCTCCCCTTTCTCGCGCTCCTCACGCTCGGGCTGCTGGGCACCGTCACGGTGCTGCGCGACGTCCTGGTGCTGCACGAGGCGGCCCGTGTCGGCGCCCGCGCGGCCGCCACGACCAGCGACAACGCCTCGGTCGAGACCGCCGTGCGTGCGGCGGCCACCGAGCTCGACCAGCTCCGACTCGTCATCACCCCGTTCCGACGGGTGTCCGGCGACATCGTCACCGTGACGGCGCGCGCCAGCCGCCAGCTCGGCCCGACCACCTGGCAACTGCGGGCCCGGGCGCACGCCCGTGTCGAACCGGTCGTCGACGACGCGGGCAGCCGGCACGCCTGGTGGCAGCCTGACCCGCGACGCCGGCCCGGCCCCGTCGCCTCGTGGACCGGTGCGCCCGACCGCGGCGCCGGTGCGGACGACATCGTCGCGGAGACGGGGCCGCCGTGACCGATCCGCACGACGAGGCGGGCCTCGCGACGCTGACGTTCCCCCTGCTGCTGTGGGTCGCGGTCGTCGCCGCCGTCGTCCTGGTCGACATCGGCGCGTATCTGGTCGCGGCGGCACGGGCGCAGCAACTCGCCGACGGGGCGGCGCTGGCCGCCGTGTCCGTGGACGCCGAACCGGCGTCGGGCGGCCCGCACGGCGAGGCAGAACGGGTCGTGGCCCTCGGCGGCGGGCGTCTGGAACGATGTGCCTGCCGCTCCGGGAGCGAGCAGGCCGAGGTGACCGTCAGTATGCGGGTGCCGGGTCTGGTGGTGCCGCGCCTCGGTGCCGCCCGGGTGGCGGCAGAGGCGGCGGCCGTCCTCGCCCAGCCGGAGCCGCTCGGAGCCGCGCAACCTCGCCGCCCCCTGCGTCGTTAGCTCGTCGCGGGCCCACCTCGGGCCCGGCCCGTGCACGAAGGGCGGCGGTGGAACGGCAACGGCAACACGCGGAGCGCCCTCCGACGGCGGCGGCCGGGGGCGGGTTCCGCTATGCCCCCGACGTCAGCGCGGGCGGTCGTGTGCGTTTCGGGTTGGACACGATGCGTCGTCGACGCGGCGGCCGCATGGTGCTCTCCGCCCTGAGTGGTGCGCTCTTCCTCGGCGGCTTGGGCCTGTTCAGCTATCCGCTGCTCACCGACGTCTACACCGAGCGGGTGGTCCAGGACCAGCTCGCCCAGGAGTTCGAGCGGCTCGAGGTGGCGGCCGCTGACACCTGGCAGCCGACGATGGCCGCCGGCTCGCCACTGACCCGGATCGTGATCCCGACGCTCGACGTCGACACCATCGTCGTTGCCGGCACCACGCCGGCCGCCCTTCGTGCCGGGGCGGGCCATTACCCCGACACGCCACTTCCCGGTACCGTCGGCAACGTCGGCATCGCCGGACACCGCACCACCTACGGGCGTCCCTTCCATCGCCTCGACGAACTGCAGGTGGGCGACGAGGTCTGGCTGCTCACCCCTGTGGGCGACCACCGCTACGTCGTCACGGACCCGCCCGACGACGGGAACTGCGTCCCCACCTCCGCCGGTGCCGCCTGCATCACCCACCCCCGCGACTGGAGCGTCGTCGCGCCCACCGACGACGCCATGCTCACCCTCACGACCTGTCACCCGAAGGGATCGGCCGCGCAGCGGCTGATCATCCGCGCGGCCCTCGCCGACTCCCACCCGCCCGGTACCCGCGCCCCGCAGGATTCCGACCGCTCCGCGGACGTGTGACCTCCCGACCATCGAGCCCGTTCGTGCCCTTCCGCCTGCTGCGCCCCGCGCTGGCCGCCGCCGCCCTGCTCGTCGCCATGCCGACAGCGGCGTCCGCCGCCGGTGCCGCACTCCGTGCCCCGGCGGACGGCGTCGTGACCGGCGCCACCGCGCTGACCGTGCACGTGCGCACGGAGCCGACCGAGATCGTCGACCGCATCGAGGTGTCGCTCCGCCGCAGCAGCGGCGAACTCGACGGTTTCCAGCGGCACCTGCTCTGCGACGACCGCGACGTCTGCTCCCGCACCGAAGCCGACTACACGCTCGACTTCGACCCGCGGACCGGCGCGCCCTTCGTGGCCGGGTCGCGCACGCTGCCCAACGGCGCGTACGTGCTCCGTGTCCACGTCGAGCGCCCCGTGGACCCGGCGGCGGCCACGCTCGACCTGCCGCTGACCCTGTCCGCACCGCCCAGCGCCCCGGCCGACCTGACGGCCGAGGTCGACGGTGACGAGGTCACGCTGAGCTGGCGGCGTGCACCGGAACCCGACGTCAGCGGCCACCTCGTCGAACTGCTGGCCGACGACGGCTGGCAGCTCATCGCGGAACTGCCGCCCGAGGCGACCTCCGTCACCGACCGTCCGGGGCGGGGGCATCGTGCCTACCGGGTCGTGACCCTGCGGCCAGACGGACGTGGCGCCACCTACGAGACTGCCTCGCCCGAGCTCTCGGTCGCGGTCGGTGCCACGTCGGACGGTCCGGACGTCGAGGCAGACGAAGCCGCCCGTGCCGACGACGACACCGACGGCGTCGACCACGGCGCCGGCAGCGTCGCGGGTAGCGGCGGCGCCCCGGCCGGTGACCGGCCGGTGGCGCGGGCGCCGCGGATCGGCGGTGAGGCGCCGATCCCGGCCCTGTCCGGCACGGCGCGCAGCGAGGCCGGGACGCCCGCCCCCGATGCGGACGACCTCGGGCCCGAGGACGCAGGCGTCCCGACCACGACCGCCGACGGTGACGTCGTGTTCGCCGCCCCCGACGGCTCGCCGCTGGCGGCCGGGAGCCAGGGCGCTCCGTCCGGTTCGACGCCACGGCTGCTCGGCGGCGCGCTGCTGATCGCGCTGGCGCTGGCCGCCTGGCGTTGGAACCGCCAGCCCGCACGTCGCTGAGCCGACCCTCGCTGCGTCCGCGCCGCGGACGCGCGCCGCGGGGTGCTGCGAGCAGGCGGCCGTGCTGCCAGCCAGAGGCCCACCCGCCCCTGGCGTCACCGCCGCGGTCTGGCGTCACCGCCGCGGTCTGGCATCAACTCGGGGCGCGCGCAAGCAGCAGGTCGAGCACGCGCACGGCACCGTCCTTGTCCAGGGGGTCGTTGCCGTTGCCGCACTTCGGCGACTGCACGCAGGACGGACAGCCGCGTTTGCAGCGGCACGTGACGATCGTCTCGCGGGTCCGCCGCAGGTGTTCGGCGAGACGCCGGTAGGAGCGCTCCGCCAGCCCCGCGCCACCGGGATAGCCGTCGTAGACGAACACGCTGGGACGTCCCGTATCGGGATGCAGCGCCGTGGACAGGCCGCCGAGGTCCCACCGGTCGCACAGCGCCAGCAACGGCAGCATGCCGATGGCGGCGTGCTCGGCGGCATGCAGCGATCCCGGCGTGTCGCGCAGCGCCACACCCGCCGATTCGAGCACGGGCATGGGGATCGCGTACCAGACCGCGACCGTCCGGAGCTCGACCGGCGGCAGGTCGAGGTCGACGCGGTCGAGCACCTCGTCCGACCCGAGGCGCAGGACGTCGTAGCCGGTCACCTGCGTGGTCACCTCGACCCGCGCCAGCCCGATCTCGACCTCGTCCCACCAACCGCCCTCGACGGCTTCCAGCATCCGCACGTCGGTGTCGCTGCGTGGGCGGGTGGTGTGTGCGAGCCGTGGCGCCTCGACGGCCAGCGCCACCGCCCGGTCGAGGTCGAGTTCGCGGACCTCGAACTGGCGTCCCTGGTGCAGGTAGACCGCACCCTCGTGGACCTGGCGGTGTGCCCGGGCCTCGTCGACGTCACCGATCAGCGCGCCGGTGTCGACGTCGACGATGCGGACGTTGCGTCCACCGGCCGAGCGCAAGTCGACCTCGGCGCTGGCGCGTCGTCGGGAGGTCCAGAAGTGCTGACCGCCCCGGACACGGAGCCGGCCGGCCGCGACGTCCGCGGCCAGGAGGGCCGGCGCGTCGTCACCGAACCAGTCGCTGGCCTCGTCGTCGTCGAGCGGGAACTCCTGGCAGGCGCAGCGCAGGTGGGGACCCAGCAGGTAGGGGTTGGTCGGGTCGAGGATCGCGTCCTCGGGCGCGCGAGTCAGCAACTCGTCGGGATGGGTGACCAGGTAGTGGTCCAGCGGGTCCTCCTGCGCCACGAGCACGCCGGCGGCCGCCCCACCGGCCCGCCCCGCCCGGCCCAGCCGCTGCCAGAACGACGCCGTCGTCCCGGGCCAGCCGGCCAGCACGACCGCGTCGAGACCGGCGACGTCGATGCCCAGCTCCAGGGCCTCGGTGGCGGCCACCCCACGGAGCGCACCGGACCGCAGGTCGGCCTCCAGCGCGCGACGTTCCTCGGCGAGGTAGCCGGCCCGGTAGGCGGCGACCCGTTTCGCCAGCGGCTCGCCACCGGTGTCCGTGGCGTCGCCCAGCCGCTGCCTCGCCTGCAGTGCGACGACCTCGGCGCCCTTGCGGCTGCGGGTGAACACCAGCGTCTGCACGTCCGCAGCAACGAACGACGCCAGCAGGTCACCGGTCTCACCCAGCAGGGACCGGCGGCCCTCGCGGTCCTCGGACACGAACGGCGGCTGCCAGAGCCCGACGTCCATCGGTCCGCGAGGGGAGCCGTCCCGGAGGATCTCGGCGACGTCGACCCCGACCAGTGCGGAGGCGTGCTCGGCCGGGTTGCCGACCGTCGCGCTGGCGAGCAGGAAGGTGGGGTCGGCGCCATAGCGTTCGGCGACGCGGCGCAGACGGCGCAGCACCAGTGCGACGTGCCCGCCGAACACCCCGCGGGCGACGTGGGCCTCGTCGACCACGACGTAGGCGAGGCGGTGGATCAGGTCGCGCCACCAGCGGTGGTTGGGCAGCATCGCGTGGTGCAGCAGGTCCGGGTTGGTCAGCAACCAGTTGGCGGTGCGGCGCACCGCCTCGCGTTCCGGCGGCGGCGTGTCGCCGTCGACGACCGCGGCCCGCACCTGCGGGAGCCGGAATCCACGGAGCGCCCGCAGTTGGTCGTGCGCGAGCGCCTTGGTCGGCGCCAGGTACAGCGCGACCGCACGGTCGTCGGTCAGCAGCCGTTCGAGCACGGGAAGCTGGTAGCACAGGCTCTTGCCCGAGGCCGTGCCGGTCGCGACGACGAGGTGTTCCCCGGCCCGGGCGCGGCGCCAGGCCTCCTCCTGGTGCACGTAGAGCTGGGCGACCCCGGCGTGCTCGAGGCGGGAACGCAATGCGGCGGGGAGTTCCTCGGGGACCGGGACGGTGACCGCCGCGCGGGCCGGCAGGTGCGCGAGGTGGACGAGTCCTTCGTCGTTGCGCGCGCCACCCTCGGCGGCGCGCTCGCGCGCGGCCCCGGACGCCGAGGTCCGGCCGAGGAGTTCGAGGACGTCGCGTGGGTCCGTCGGTGCGCTTCCTGGTCGGGGCCGACGGCCGGACGGTACCGCTAGCGTCTGCCACCCCCTGGAGCGACGGCCGCTCCGGGACGGAGCAGGAGCAGCACGCGTGCAGCTGATGCAGGTCGACACGCGCGAGGACCGTGGTTGGACGATCGTGGAGGTGGCCGGTCAACTCGACGTCGCGACCGCACCGGAGTTCCGCCAGGTGCTCGTCGAGGCCCAGTACGCCGGCGCGGTGCGCGTCCTGGTCGACGTCGCGGGCGTCGAGTTCGTCGACTCCATGGGGCTCGGGGTGCTGATCGGTGCGCACAAACGCGCCATGAGCCACGAGGGGGCGGCACTGGTTCTCGCGCGCCCCACCGAGCGGATGCGGCACCTGCTCGCGCTGACGGGTCTGGACCGGGTCCTGCGGCTGGTCGACGATCCCGGCGAGGTGCTCGACCCCTCGGGCTAGCATCGCCGGCACACCTGGCCGTGGTCCTTCCGGGCGCCGGCGACCCGCCGAGGCACCCCGCACGCACGTACCGACGAGAGGGGCATCGTGGACCTCGACGAACGCACGCTTGCGAGCGTCGCGGCCTACGACGCGCACGCGGCGGCCTATCAGCAGTCGTTGCGGCTGAAGCGGCCGGTCGCCGACGTGCGCCGCTTCGCCGACCGCGCGCGACGCGACGACCTCGTGCTCGACGCCGGCTGCGGGCCGGCGAACGACCTGCGGCTGCTGCGCGACACCGGGGTGCACCCGGTCGGCGTCGACCTCGCGATGGGGGCGCTGCGCGAGGCGCGGATGCTGCTGCCGCGCCATCCGCTGGTGTGCGCCCCGCTGCACGCGCTTCCCTTCCGCGACCGCGCGTTCGCCGGCCTGTGGCTGTCGGGCGCCCTGACCCATCTGCCGCGCGCGGCGTGGCGGCCGGTGTTCGCCGACCTGCTGCGCCTGGTCGACCACGGACCGGTCTACCTGGCCTGCTACCGCGGGAGCGCGGACCTCGAGCCGCTCGAGGACCCGGTCCTCGGCGAGGTCTACGTCTCCGCGGCCGTCGAGGCCGAGATCGAGGCGCTGTTCGGTTCGCACGGGCTCCAGGAGGTCACCATCGAGGTGCGTCCCGACCCGGTGCACGACCGCCGGCGGCCCTGGGTCGTCGCCCTCGGCACGCTGACCCGCTGACCCCTGACCCGCCGCTCGGCCCCGCGCCGTCGACCCGCCGGGCAGGGCACGCGGCCGGAGCGGCCGGTCACCGCTCGTCGCGGAGGCTGCGCAGCAGTGGCCCCGCCGCGACGTGGAGCGGCCGGATCGCCAGGTCCGCGCCGGCCCGCAGCAGGGCACGTTCGGTGTCCTCGTCGTCTGCCGCCACGGCGATGCGGCCGGTGAAGCCGTGGCGGCGGAAGGCCTGGATGAGCGTCAGGTTGGCGTCGCGTCCGCGGAGCGTGGACACGATCCACTTGGTGCGCTGCAGCGGCAGCTGCTCGGGCAGGTCGGGATCCTCGGCGTCGCCGTAGACGACCGGGATCGACCACTCGTCGCGGATGCTGCGCGGGTCGAAGTCGACGCCGACGACCTCGTCGCCGCGCTCCTCGAGCTCGAGGCACACCGTGCGACCGAAGCGACCGAGCCCGACCACCACGTACTCGGGCTCGAGGGTGGCCTCGTCCAGGTCGATGCTCGCCGTGGGCCGCGCCCGTTCGAACACGCGCAGCAACGGCTCGATGCGGGCGTAGATGCGGTCCGAGCCGTAGATCAGGTAGGTCGACGCCGTGATCGTGATCAGGCCGACCGCGGTGACCAACCCGACGACGTCGTTGCCGACGTGCCCCTGCGCTGCGCCGAGCGCCACCAGGATCAGGGAGAACTCGCTGATCTGCGCCACGGTCAGCCCGGCCTTGAACGCGACCTTCTTGCGGTAGCCGAGCAACCCCATGATGACCAGCACGATGATCGGGTTGCCCACGAGGACGAACACGCTGAACAGCACGGCGGCGGGCAGTTGCTCGGCCGCGGAGGTGAGCTCGAAGCTGGTCCCGAGCTGGATGAAGAAGAACACCAGGAGGAAGTCGCGCAGGGTCGACAGCCGCCCGCTGAGGGCCTCGCGGTACGGCGTCGACGCCAGCGACATGCCGGCGAGGAACGCCCCGACCTCGGTGCTGAAGCCGAGCAGGTGGGTCATCGCCGCCAGCGCGATCGCCCACGTCACGGCGGCGAGGACCAACAGTTCGGTCTGGCGTGCGAGCAGATGGGTGACGCGCGGGATCGCCCAGCGGGCCAGGACCCCGACCGCCAGCAGGAGCGCCACACCGCGCAGGGCGATACCGAAGAACTCCGCGGCGAGGCCGCCGTCACCCGCGGCGCCGCTGGCCGTGATCGCGATCATCGCGAGCACCACGACGATGTCCTGCACGATCAGGAACCCGAGCGCGATGCGGCCGTGCAGTTCGTCGAGCTCGCGCTTGTCCGTGAGCAGCTTGACGATGATGATGGTGCTGGAGAAGGTCAGCGCCACGGCGATGTAGGTCGCCTGCACCGTGGTGAAGCCCAGCGCGAGTGCGATGACGAATCCCACCGCGGAGGTGAACACGACCTGTCCCAGGCCCGTCGCCAGCGCGACCGGCCCGAGGCGTTGCACCAGGCGGACGTCGAGCTTGAGCCCCACCACGAACAGCAGCAGGGCGATGCCGATCTCGGCCAGGAGCTCGATCTCCTCGGAGGATTCGACCAGCCCGATTGCCTCGGGGCCGACGGCGATGCCGGCGGCGATGAGCCCGACGAGCAGCGGTTGACGCAGCAGCGTGGCGAGCCCACCAGCCACTACGCAGACGACCAGGACCGCGGCCACCTGCTCGAACACGCCCACCTCGGTCACGGCTGCTGCTCGCAGGCCGCGTCCAGCGCATCGGCGTCGACGCGGACGGAGTCCAGCACCTCGTCGGCGAGCTCGTCGTTCACGTCGCGGGCCAGCTGGGACAACTCGACGAGCACCAGCGCGTCGCCGCGCTGGCCGTAGAGACCGGCGGTGCGCACGGTGTCGGCGTCGTCCGGCCGGCCCGCACCCAGGGTCAGTTGCAACCGTCGCGCCTCGTCCAGGCCCGGGACCCGGTGCGACGCGCGGTCCTCGGTGGCGTCGGTCACGACCAGCGGACCCCGTGGTTCGCGCACGGCGCCGGTCACCAGTTCGTCCACCGTGCCCTCGCAGCCGACGATCACCTGCAGCAGGTGGCCGGGCCGACCCGGGGACCAGCCGCGGGCCGCCACGACGCCTGGCGCGTCCGGTGGATCCGTGACCGACCATCCCTCGGGAACGGTGACGGAGACGCCCTCGACCGTCTCGGTCCCGCCGGAGGCCGACGACGAATCCGTGCAGCCAGCCAGCAGCAGCGCCAGCACGACCACGGGCAGAGGACGGGGAATCACACCGGGCTCCGGATACGGGGGAGGGGACGGTACGCGCCCCGGGCCCGGAAGGCGGGACCACGGGTGAGCGGTGACCGCTCGGGGGGTCGCACGGCTCGGCCCCCCTACGGGGGGCCCGGCTTCCCGGGTGCCGCGACGCGACTGTGGGAGAGTTGACAGCCGCGTGGGGGTGACGCCACCTTCCGCCGAACCCACGCCGAACGCAGCTTCCCCAGCGAAAGTCGAGCCACTCGTGGCAGAGAACCTCGTCATCGTGGAGTCGCCCGCGAAGGCGAAGACCATCGAGCGGTACCTCGGGGACCGCTTCAAGGTCCTCGCCTCGTACGGCCACGTCCGCGACCTGCCCCGTTCGGACTTCGCCGTCGAGGTGGAGGACGGCGGTGGCTGCCACCTGCGCTACGAGGTGCCGGAGAAGTCGAAGAAGCACGTCTCGGCCCTGAAGGCGGCGGCCAAGCAGGCGAGCACCGTCTGGCTGGCACCGGACCTCGACCGCGAGGGCGAGGCGATCGCGTGGCACATCGCGGAGATCCTCGACCTCGACCCCGCGCAGACCAACCGGGTCACCTTCGACGAGATCACGGAGTCGGCGATCCGGGCCGCGTTCGAGGCGCCACGACGCCTCAACACCGCGCTGGTCGACGCCCAGCAGGCGCGCCGCGCGGTCGACCGCATCGTGGGCTACCGGCTGTCGCCCGTGCTGTGGCGCACCGTCGCCTCCGGGATCTCCGCCGGCCGGGTGCAGTCGGTCGCGCTGCGGATGATCGTCGACCGCGAGGACGAGATCCGGGCCTTCGTCCCGGAGGAGTACTGGAGCTTTCCCGGTTCGTTCGCCCGCGAGGCCGGTGGTGATCCCGAGATCCAGTCGAGTCTGTACGCGGTCGGCGACCTCAAGCTGTCCACGCCCAAGGAGCTCGAGGGCAAGTCCGACGCGCGGCTGGCGAAGCTGCTGGTCGTGCGGTCCGAACCCGAGGCGACGCGCCTCGCGGAGCGGGCCCGCGCGCTCGACTACACCGTCGCCGAGGTGCGGCGTACCGAGGCCCGCCGCAACCCCAAGCCGCCCTTCAAGACCTCCACACTGCAGGGCGAGGCGTCCAAGTACGGCTTCTCGGCCCGGCAGACCATGGCGGTGGCGCAGCAGCTGTACGAGGGCATCAACCTCGGCGGCGAACAGGTGGGGCTCATCACCTACATGCGTACCGACTCGCTCAACCTGTCGGCCCAGTCGCTTGGCGAGATCGGCGGCCTGGTCCGCGAGCGCTTCGGCGAGCGCTACGCGCTGAAGGAACCCCGGCGCTTCGCCGGGACGGCCAAGGGCGCCCAGGAGGCGCACGAGGCGATCCGTCCGACCTCGGTCAACCGCACGCCCGAGAAGGTCCGCCGTCACCTCTCCGACGAGCAGGCGCGGCTGTACGAGTTGATCTGGAAGCGCACGATGGCCACGCAGATGGCCCCGGCCGTCTTCGATCGCGTCTCCGCCGACGTCGTGGGCAGCGACCCGCAGGGCGAGATCACGTTCCGTGTCACCGGCCAGGTCGAGAAGTTCGACGGCTTCCTGCGGGTGTACCGGGCCGTGCGCGACGAGGACGAGGACGACGACGAGGTCACCGACCGCCTGCCCGAGCTCGAGCAGGGCCAACGGCTGCACCTCGCCGAGCTGCTCCCCGAGCAGCACGAGACCTCCCCCCCGCCCCGCTACTCCGAACGCACCCTGGTCGAGGCGCTCGAGGAGGAGGGGATCGGCCGGCCGTCGACGTACGCGTCCATCATCTCGACGCTCGAGCAGCGTCAGTACGTGCTCAAGGAGCAGCGCCGGTTCTTCCCGACCGCCCTCGGTGAGGTCGTGGTCAGTTTCCTCAAGGCCCACTTCGGCGAGGTCGTCGACGTCGGCTTCACCGCACGCATGGAGGAGACCCTCGACGAGATCGCGGCCGGCGGACAGGCCTGGTGCCGCACCGTCACCGGCTTCCTCGACGAGGTCGACGACTGGGTCCGCGAGCGCAAGCCGGAACGTCCGCGCCTGCCCCTGCACCAGCCTGCCGACTGTCCGCTGTGCGGTTCGCCGATGGAGCGGGTGTTCTCCGGCAAGTCGAAGCAGTGGTTCGCCTCGTGCAGCCGCTGGCCCGACTGCGAGGGCACGCTGCCGCTGCTCGAGGACGGTTCGGTCGGCGAGCCCGAACCCGAGCCCGAACCCGACGAGGACGTGCGCTGCCAGGAGTGTGGCAAGCCGATGCTGCTGCGCGAGGGCCGCTTCGGGAAGTTCTTCGGCTGTGTCGACTATCCCAAGTGCAAGGGCATCAGGAACCTGCAGCAGCGGCTGATGTACCGCGACACCGACGGACAGGCGAAGCCGTTCCGCTCGCCGACCGACCCCGAGCACAGCTTCATGGAGCTGCGGACCTCCCGCTACGGCAAGCCGTTCGTGGGTTCGACCGGTTACCCGACCGACGAGTTCGCGGTCTGGTCCGTCCCGATCTCGACCCCCTGCCCGCAGTGCGGCGCCCCGCTGCGGCCGCCACCGAAGAACCGCAAGGTGCCGGTCGCCGTCTGCACCCACCCGCAGGTCAACCACGTCTACGACGTCGACGACTTCGAGTTGCCGACGGTGGCGACGTGGACGGTCGTGCAGGGCGTCGACAAGTACGACCCCGAGCTCGGTGGCGCCCCCATCGAGGCCGACGAGCTGCCCGAGCCGATCCACCTCAGCTACCGCGGTGAGCAGCCGCCTCCGGCGAAGAAGAAGAGCACCCGCAAGAAGACGGCCAAGAAGACGGCGAAGAAGACCGCCGCCAACAAGACGGCGGCGAAGAAGACCGCGAAGAAGACCGCGAAGAAGACCGCCAGACGCAAGCCCTGAGCGGGGACCACGGTGGCGACCGCCGCCTCCCCGCAGGGATAGTGTGGCGGGGTCATGGGTCAGGCCGACAACGGGGCATCGACGCCCGAACAGGGATCACCCGGCGGCGTGTCGCCTCGGGTGTACGCCGCGCTGTTCCGCAATCGGGACTTCCGCAACCTCGGCCTGTCGACGTTCGCGTCGGCACTCGGCGACTGGATCGGCTTCCTCGCCATCCTGGCGCTGACCGAGAGCATCCTGGGTACCACCCGTGCGGCGGCGTTCGCCGTCTCGGCCGTCATGGCCGCGCGGGTGCTGCCGAGCATGCTGCTCGGGCCCGTCGCGGGGGTGTTCGTCGACCGGTGGGACCGCAAGCGACTCATGATCGCCTGCGACGTCGGTCGCGGCATCGTCATGGCGCTGATCCCGTTCAGCAACGAGATCCTGACGCTGCTGCTGGCCACGCTGGTCATCGAGGTGATGTCGTCGCTGTTCGGGCCGGCCAAGGACTCGGTGTTCCCGACCCTGGTCCGCCGCTCGGAACTGGTCGTCGCCAACCAACTCAACCTGATGGTGACCTACGGCACGCTGCCCCTGGCCGGCGTGCTGTTCGCCAGCCTGCTGGGGCTCGCCGGACCGCTGTCGGGCGTCGTGCCCTTCCTCGCCGAGCGTCCCGTGGCGCTGCCGATCTGGTTCAACGCGATCTCGTTCCTCGCGTCGGCGCCGCTGATCGCCCGCCTGCACGCGCCCGCGCCGGCCCGACGGGTCAGTGGCACCGCCGCCCCCAGCGCCTGGCAGGAACTGCGCGAGGGGTTCGCGTTCATCGGCCGGCACCCGATCATCCGCGCCCTGATCGTCGGCATCATGGTGGCCTCCTCCGCGGCCGGCGCCGTCATCTCGACCGGCCAGTTCTTCGCCCGCGTGCTCGGAGCGGGCAACTCGGGGTTCGGCATCCTCGTCGCGGTGGTCGGCATCGGCCTGGTCCTGGGCCTCACCGCCAGCGCGGCGCTGACCACGCGCCTCGCACCCGAGCGCCTCTTCGCCCCAGGGATCGGCCTGGCGGGCACGTCCCTCGTCGTCGCCGCGTTCATGCCCAGCCTGTTCGCCGCCGCCGTGCCGGCGATGACCATGGGCGTCGGCGCGGGTGTCGCCTTCATCGTCGGCTACACGATCCTGCAGTCCCGCGCCGACGACCACATCCGCGGCCGCACGTTCGGGGCCATGAACTCGGGGGTGCGAGCCGCGATCTTCGGGTCGACCACCGGGGCGCCGTTCCTGGTGGGTGTGATCGGCCGCGAGCGGGTGGTCGACGGCTACGTCATCGGTGGCGTGAGGATCACGCTCATCGCGGCCGGCGCGCTCGCCGTCGCCGGCGCCGTGCTGACCGGACGCGCCCTCCACCGCGCGTTCGCCGAGCATCCCGAACTCGACCGACCGCTCGCCGAGGCCTCGCCGACGCCGGCGGACCCGGGGCTGTTCGTGGTCTTCGAGGGCGGCGACGGGGCGGGCAAGTCGACCCAGATCCAACTGCTCCGCGACGCCGTCGAACGCGAGGGGCACCGGGCGTTGGTGACCCGTGAGCCGGGCGGCACGGCGATCGCCGAGCACATCCGCGAGATCCTGCTGTCGCGTGAATCCGACGAGATGGTGGACCGCACCGAGGCACTGTTGTACGCCGCCGCGCGGGCCCAGCACGTCGACGAGGTGATCCGTCCCGCCCTCGACCGCGGCACCGTGGTGCTCTGCGACCGGTTCGTCGACTCCTCGATCGTCTACCAGGGTGCGGGGCGCGGGCTCGGCGAGGAACCGGTCGAGCGGCTCAACGCCTGGGCCACCGACGGCCTCCAGGCGGACCTGGTCGTGCTGCTGGACCTCGACGCGGACGAAGGTCTGCGGCGCGTCGAGGGTGAACCCGACCGGCTGGAGGCCGCCGGGCTGACGTTCCACCGCACCGTCGCGGCGTCCTACCGACGACGGGCCGAACGCGATCCGTCGCGCTACCTGGTGCTGGACGCACGACTACCGGTCGCGACGATCCACGAGCGGATCCGCGAGGCCGTGTTCGCCAGACTCGGCGACGACGCGACCACCAGCCTCGGCGCCGTGGCCGAGACCCTGACCCACGACCTCGGTGAGCGCAAGCCATGACGACCTGGGACCACGTACTCGGTCAACCCGCCGCCGTCGCGTCGGTACGGGCCGCCCTCACCGCCGACGAGGTCGCCCACGCCTGGCTGCTGGTCGGGCCCCGTGGCGTCGGGCAGCGCGAACTGACCCGTGCGCTCGCCGCCGCGCTCAACTGCCCCGAGGCGTCCGCACCCGACGAGGCCTGTGGCCGCTGTTCGACCTGTGAGCGCATCGAGCGTGGCAGCCATCCGGTCCAGACCGACCTCGAACCCGAGGGCAGCTCTCACCTGGTCGAGGGTGTGCGCGAGGAATGGATCCCCCTGGCCACGCGAACGCTCACCGAGGGCCGACGGCGGGTGCTGCGCGTGGTCGCGGCCGACCGCATGAACGAGGCGGCGCAGAACGCCTTCCTCAAGATCCTGGAGGAACCCCCGCCGTCGGTGGTGTGGGTGCTCGACGTCGAGGACGAGGGCGCGTTGCTCGACACGGTCGCCTCCCGCTGCCGGCGGCTCGACCTGGTGCCCTGGCGGCCGGACGCGATGCACGTGCTGGCCGAGCGCCTGGGCGTGCCCCCGGAGCAGCGGGCGGCGCTGGGCCGGGCCGCACTGGGGTCACCCGAGCGCCTGACCGACCTGGCGGATCCCCAGATCGGTCAGGCGCGCTGGAACCACCTCGCCCTGCTCGACCGCCTCGCCACCGGTGGGCCGGGTCAGGTCGTCCCCGCCGCCAAGGAGATCGTGAGCTGGGCACGCTCGCGCATCGCGCCGCTCAAGGAACGCAACCAGGCCGAGTTCGCGCGGCTCGAGGAGGCCTTCGGGGTCGAGGGCAACCGCGGCTGGCCCCCGGGCGTGCGGCAACGCCTGACCCGCCGCTTCGAACGACTCGAGCGCCAGGAACAGCGCCGGGCGCTGGAGCTGTTCCTCGACGACCTGGCCAGTTACCTGCGTGACCTGCTCGCGGCGCAGGCGGGGGCAGGCTCCGAGGTCCTGGTCAACCTCGACCACGAGACCGCCATCCGTCGCGACGCCGTCCGCATCGCGGCCCCCGACGCCGTGCGGGCACTGCAGGCCGTCGCCCGCTGCCGGGAAGCGCTCGAGCGCAACGGCAACCCCGAACTGCAGATCGAACGGCTGCTGTTGCAACTCGCCCTGCCGTTGTTCGCGGCCGCCGCGCGGGAACGGGCCAGCTGACGTCGGCCCGCTACACCTCGTGGACGCCGGGCTCGCCGCCGGCGAGGCGCGCGAGGTCGTCCCCGGCCTGACGCAACCGGTCGTCGTTGCGGGCCGCACCCGCCAGCACGCGTTCGACCGGCTTGAACAGCCGCGACCGGACGTCCATGCGCATGGCGAATCGGACGGCGGTCCCGGACGCCTCCTTTTCGAGTTCGAGCCGCCCCGTGCCGCGCACCGGCCCGCCCACCGTGACCACGTCGAGTCGTTCGCCCGGTCGCGACGAGGTGACCGCCATGTCCACCCGCAGCGGGCGGACCGGGGTCCCGAAGGTGAACCGCGCCGCCTCGGGGGCCGAGGCCGAGCCGGCCAGCACCTCGACGTCGTCGATGGCCGGCCACCACCTGGGCCAGGTGGTCAGGTCGACGACCACGGCCCACACGTCGGCCGGCGCCGCCGTCGTGCGCCAGGTGCCGTTGAGGTCGATCGCTGCCATGCAGATCCTTCGTGCCGCGCACGCGAACGTATCGGTGCCGGGTGCTGCGGCCGCCGTTGGCAGGCCCGGCGACCGGTCCGATATCCTCCCGCCGCCTTCCGCACGACCCTCGTCACACGCCGGGATAGCTCAGTCGGCAGAGCGATTCACTCGTAATGAATAGGTCCGGGGTTCGATTCCCCGTCCCGGCTCCCCACGGCCCGCGTCCTCCCCGGACGCGGGCCGCCGTGGTCATACCCCTGAAGGTGGCGCCATGACCGTCGCACTGTCGATCCTCGACCTCGCCGACGTCGGCGAGGACGAGACGGTCGCGGACGCCCTTCACGCCAGCGTCGCGCTCGCCGAGGCGGCCGAAGAGCTCGGGTACCGGCGCGTGTGGTATGCCGAGCACCACAACATGACGTCGATCGCGTCGGCGGCGACCAGCGTGCTGATCGCCCACGTCGCGGCGCACACCGCCACGATCCGCCTCGGTGCCGGCGGCATCATGCTGCCCAACCACGCGCCACTCACCATCGCGGAACAGTTCGGCACCCTGGCGACCCTGCATCCGGGCCGCATCGACCTCGGTCTCGGCCGTGCGCCCGGATCGGACCAGGCCACGTTCCGGGCGCTGCGGCGCGACCACGCGGCAGCCGACCGGTTCCCCGAGGACGTCCTGGAACTGCAGGGCTACCTGTCGGGGCCGTCCCGCGTCCCCGGTGTCGAAGCGACACCCGGCCGGGGGACCGACGTTCCGCTCTACATCCTCGGTTCGTCCTTGTTCGGCGCCCAGCTCGCGGCCGCCCTCGGGCTGCCATACGCGTTCGCGTCGCACTTCGCCCCGCAGGCGCTCCAGCAGGCCGTCGCGACCTACCGGCACGGCTTCCGGCCGTCCGCCCAGCTCGACGCACCGCACGTCATCGCGGCCGTCAACGTCATCGCGGCCGACGACCACGCCGAGGCCGAGCGCGAACTGCTCGCCACCAAGCGCCGCCGTGCGAGGCTGCTGTTCGGTCGCGACCGGACCCTGACGACGGCGGACCTCGACGCCGTCCTGGCCTCGCCCGCCGGCCAGCAGGTGGAACAGATGGTGCGCTACACGGCAGCGGGCACGATCGAGCAGGTCGAGACGTATCTGGCGTGGTTCACCGAGCACGCCGACGCCGACGAGCTCATCCTCGCGTCGGCAGGGACCTCGCGCGGAGCCCGCCTGCGCTCCCTGGAGTTGGTGGCGCAGGCGTACGGGCTCACGCGTCGCACCGATCCGGCTGCGCAGCGGGTCCCGGGCGCCGGCCAGCCGTCTGGGTAGGGTCGGTTTCCGACCGAACGGCCCCGGCCGGGTGGCGTTCGACACCCGCGGCACGCTCGTAGCGTGCGCACCAGGCGTGCAACGACAGGAGACGCCCGTCGTGGTCCACGTGCGTCCCGCCGAACCACGCGACCTGCGGGCGACCGCCCGCATCCATCGCGCCCAGCTGCCCGACGGGTTCTTCGCGCGGCTCGGTTGCGGGTTCCTGCGCTCCTACCACCGCACCTTCCTGCAGAGCGAGCACGCGATCGCCCTTGTCGCCGGAGACGCGGGCCGACCCCAGGGCTTCCTCGTCGGCACGCTCTCCAACCGTGACCACTACCGCCGCGTCGTGCGACGCTACGGACCCGGGCTGGCCGGCCGCGGACTGCTGGCGCTGAGCGTTCGGCCGCCCCTGGCGTGGCTCTTCCTGCGGACACGCGTCCGCCGGTACCTGCGCTGGGTCCTGCGCTATCCACTGCGACACCTCGGCCGCACGGGCGCGACGGCCGACCCGCCTGCCGAGACGCCGGCTCGTGCCGACAGCGCCGCCAGGGACGACGCGGATCCGGTCGGGCCGCGCATCGCCGTGCTCACCCACGTCGCCGTCGACGCCGTGTCCCAGGGCAGCGGCGCCGGGCGTGCGCTGGTGACCGCCTTCCTCGACGCAGCACGCGAGGCGGGCGCCGACGAGGCACGGCTCGTGACCGCGTCGCCCGGCCCCGCCGAGCGGTTCTACGAGCGCATGGGATGGACCGCCGGAGCGGTCCGGCCCGGCTCCGGCGGCAGCCTCGTCCGCGAGTACCGGTGGTCGCTGCGCGAGAACGCCACGTCGTGACCTCCGCCCGTGCGCTCGCCCCGGGCAACGAGCCGGCGTAGCGCACCGGGCGCATCGGCCGGCCGCAGGCTTCGGGGCACGGCCGCCGCTCGGCTACGATCGTCCGTCGGCGCCCACCTTCGGTGCGACGCCCTTCGCGTCCCCCGCACGTCACCGCAGCCCCAACGCATCTGGGAGGTCCTCGACCCATGCGCCGCCTTCTCGGCCTGCTGGCCCCCGCGCTGCTCCTCGTCGGCCTGCTGGCGGCGCCGAGCGTCGCGTTCGCGGACACGTCCGCCACCACGGTCCTGGCCGTCGAGGCCGGCGACCCGACGGGCCCCGACCCGATGCCGCGTGACGCCGAGGACAACCCCGCCCGTACCCTCGGGGGCTACGAGAACCGTGAGGTCCAGTTCACCTGGGGTGCCGCATGGATCCTGCTGGTCGCGGGCGCCTTCGGGGTGACCATGCTCGGTGGGCTGTACTACCTGCTCGTGCACCGGCCCGAACGCGAGGCGGCTGGCCGGCGCTGACCCCACCGACGAAGGCGCCCACGTGACCATCCCCTCCGAAGCCGGAACCGAGGGGACGTCTGCCGCCCCGCCGGTGATCGACGAGCAGGCCGCCATGTGGGCGGCATCCCTGGTCGCCCCCCGTCGCCGCGACGACGCCCACACGGTCCGCGACCTCCGCCACGAGATCCAGGCCGACGTACCGGACCTCGACGCGGCGGCACGCCGCTGGTCACAGCTCGGTCACGGCCTGCCCCCCACGCAGGCTCGCGTGGTGGGCCGGCTCGGCTGGGTCCGGATCAACGTGTCGAGCATGCGTGGCGCCTTCGCCCCGCTGCGCGAGAAGCTCTCGGGGAACCGGGCGCTGGCGTCGCGGGTCGTGGGGGTCCAGATCGGCGCCCTGTTCGGGTTGCTCTCGACGAAGGTGCTGGGGCAGTTCGTGCTGCCGCTCGGCGGTCCCGGCGGCGGCGAGTTGCTGGTGGTCGGGCCCAACGTGCTCGAACTCGCCGAGCGTCACGGCGACCTGGCCACCGACATCCGCCGCACCGTCGTCCTCCACGAGATCACGCACCGGTTGCAGTTCGACGGCAACCCATGGCTCGGCGAGCACCTGCGCGGGTTGGTCCAGCGCTATCTCGCCGACGCCCGCCTGGACCGCAACGCGGTCCGCGAGCTGGCACCGCGCCTGCCGCGCCTGATCGCCGAGGTGCGTGAGACCGGCACCATCGAGCCGCTGCTGTCGGCGGTGCTGACCGAGGAGCAGTCACGCATCGTCAGCCAGGCGCAGGGCCTGATGAGCCTGCTCGAGGGGCACGGCAACACCGCCATGTACGACGCCGCCGCCCAGGACCTCATCCGTGACCCCCAGGCCGTGCGCGACGCGCTGGCCGAGCGGCACGGCGACGTCACCTCCAAGCTGCTGTCGCTCGCCGGGATGGAGATGAAGCGGCGCCAGTACCGCGAGGGGGAGCAGTTCGTCCGTGGCGTGCTCGAGCTCGGGGGCGTCACCGCCCTCAACCATGCGTTCGCGGCGCCCGACCACCTGCCGCAGGCCGACGAGGTCGCCGACCCGGCGGGCTGGCTGGCGCGGGTACGGGCCGCCTGAGTGGAGCCACCGCTCGGCCCGCTGGCGCCCGGCCGGCCGCGTGACGTCCTCGTCGCGACGGTCCGGGCCGCCACCGCCACCGTCCCCGACGGCGCACGGGTGGTCATCGGCGTCTCCGGCGGCGCCGACTCGACCGCGGTCGCCTACCTCGTCGCCGAGGCACGCCCGGACCTGACCCCGACCCTGGCGCACGTGCGACACGGGTTGCGGCCCGACGGTGAGGAGCAGGCTGCTCTGCGCACGCACGCCGGCTACCTCGGCCTGGAGCTGCGGCAGGTCGAGGTCGAGGTGACCGCCAGCGGACGCGGGCTCGAGGCTGCGGCCCGGGACGCCCGCTACGGGGCGCTGGCGTCGGTCGCGGCCGACGTCGGCGCGGCGTGGGTCGTGGTCGGCCACACCGCCGACGACCAGGCCGAGACGGTGCTGCTGCGTGCCGCACGCGGCACGGGCGTCGACGGATTGGCAGCCATGTCGCAGGGCCGCGAGCTGCGTCCCGACCTGCACCTGCTGCGCCCGGCGTTGGGTCTGCGTCGCGCCGACCTGCGCGCGTTCCTCGTCGCCGAGGGGCTGCCCTGGGTCGAGGATCCGACCAACGTCGATCCGGCCATGCGGCGCAACGTCGTGCGTCACGAGGTCCTGCCCTCCCTCGCGCGGGCGGGGGGTGACCCGGTGGGCGCCCTCGGACGCCTCGCCGACCTCGCGCGGGCCGACGCCGCCGCCCTGCACGCGCTGGCCGAGGGACATGCCGCCGAGCTGGTGGTGCGGACCGGCGCCGTCCGCAGCCTCCCGGACGCGGGACTGGACCGGTTGCCGATCGCACTCCGGCGCCGTGTCGTGCGACTCGTGCTCGCCGAACTGCTCGACCAGCCGGCTGGTGCCGCTGCCGTCGAGCGGGTGCTCGATCTCGCGCCCGGCGCGGCGGTGGACCTGCCGGGCGGCGTGCGGGCGACGGCCGGTGGGGGCTGGCGGACGGTCGGGCCACCCACCGCGCCCAGCGAGGCCGAGCAGACGCTGTCGGTCCCCGGCGGCGTCGACTGGCCGCCCACGTCCATGCGCATCACGTCCCTGACGCCCGGCGCTCCCGCTCCCGCCGCCACCGATCCGGGCCAGATCGCCTTCGCGCTCGCCGAGGCCTGGACCCCGCCGCGGGTGCGCATCCCCGGCCGGCTCGTGCCGCCCGGCGGTACGGCGGAGCGGATGTCGCTCGCCCTCGGCCCCGTGACCTCGGCGCTCGTGGTGCGTTCCCGTCGCCCGGGGGACCGGCTGCGAACGGCGGGCGGCACGCGGCGCCTGCAGGACGTGCTCGTCGACGCCGGACTGCCCCGTCCCGTGCGCGACCTGTGGCCGGTCGTGGCCGCCGGGGACCGCGTCGTGTGGGTTCCCGGCATCGCCGCGGACGTCGAGGTGGTGCGTGAGGGCCGCGCGGCCCCCCGGGCGCTGCTGCTGGTCCAACGGGACGATTAGGATCCGCGACCCGGTTCCCCACCGCCTGCCGACGCCGCCGGGCGAAGGAAGTGCACCCATGTCCGAGCTGGCCTCGATCCCGCCGACGTTCCGCGACGACGTCGAGTCGATCCTGATCCCCGAAGCCGAACTCGACGCGCGGCTGGCCGAGCTCGCCGCCGAGGTCGACCGCGACTACGCGGGCAAGGAACTCCTGCTGGTCGGGGTGCTCAAGGGCGCCATCTTCGTGATGGCCGACCTGGCGCGCTACCTCACGGTGCCGTCGGCGATGGACTTCATGGCCGTCTCCTCCTACGGCTCCTCGACCTCCTCGTCCGGCGTCGTGCGCATCCTCAAGGACCTCGACACCGAGATCGAGGGTCGTGACGTCCTCATCGTGGAGGACATCGTCGACTCGGGCCTCACCCTCGACTACCTCACCAAGAACCTGCGGTCGCGCCAACCCGCCAGCGTCGAGATCCTGTCGCTGCTCACCAAGCCGAGCCGCCGCGAGGTGGACCTGCCGGTCAAGTACATCGGCTTCGAGGTCCCCGACGTGTTCGTCGTCGGTTACGGACTCGATTACGCCGAGCGGTACCGCTCCCTGCGCGACATCGTCACGCTCGCGCCCTCGGTGTACGGCGGCTGACCCTCGTCCGGGTCTGCCGACGCTGCCGCCCGGTCCACCCGGGCCGATGACGACCCTGCCGGACCCCGGCGCAGGCCCGGGGAACCGGTCTGGGTCGGTGGTAGCATCGAACTCCCAGAAAGACGCCCCGTTCCGGGGGCGTCGGCGAGTGTTCGTCCGCGCGCGTCCGTGGGCCCCAATCGGGCGTGATCCGCACGCTGCCCGCCGCGTCGGACAGGTGGAGGAAACGTGAAGCCAGGCCAGCGCCTTCTCCGCGGCCCCCTGCCCTGGGTCCTCGCCCTCGCTGCCGCCCTGTGGCTCGGTGTCAGCTTCGTGCAGGGGCAGGCCGCTCCGGACGAGCTGACCTGGACCGAGTTCGCCCAGGCGGTCGAGAACGGCGAACTGCAGGGACAGGACGTCGAGACCACGGTCGTGGGCAATCGTTCGGACCTCATCGAGGGCGAGCGTCGCACCGGCGGCGACACCGAGGCCTTCAGCGTCCACTACAGCCCCGAGATCAACCGCGACCAGCTCGCGAACTGGGTCGAGCAGGGCATGATCGGCTCGGTCGAGTTCGATCCCGAACAGCCGGGCGCGCTGACCTCGATCCTGGCGACCGTCCTGCCGTTCATGCTGATCCTGGTCGTGTTCTTCCTGCTCATGCAGAACATGCAGGGCGGCGGCGGCCGGGTGATGCAGTTCGGCAAGTCCAAGGCCAAGATGGTCTCCAAGGACGCGCCGAAGGTCACGTTCAGCGACGTCGCCGGCGCCGACTCCGCCATCGAGGAACTGCGCGAGATCAAGGAGTTCCTCGAGAACCCGACCAAGTTCCAGCAGATGGGCGCCAAGATCCCCAAGGGCGTGTTGCTGTTCGGGCCTCCGGGAACGGGTAAGACGCTGCTCGCGCGCGCGGTCGCGGGCGAGGCCGGGGTTCCGTTCTTCTCCATCTCCGGGTCCGACTTCGTCGAGATGTTCGTCGGTGTCGGTGCCTCGCGTGTCCGCGACCTGTTCGAGCAGGCAAAGGCCAACGCCCCGGCGATCATCTTCATGGACGAGATCGACGCCGTCGGCCGCCACCGCGGTGCCGGCATGGGTGGCGGGCACGACGAACGCGAGCAGACCCTCAACCAGCTGCTGGTCGAGATGGACGGCTTCGACGTCCGCAGCTCGGTCATCCTGATCGCCGCCACCAACCGGCCCGACATCCTCGACCCGGCGCTGCTGCGCCCGGGTCGTTTCGACCGCCAGATCGTGGTGGACCGACCCGACCTGATCGGTCGCGAGGCGATCCTGAAGGTGCACGCCCGCGGCAAGCCGCTGGCCGGTGACGTCGACCTGTCCGTGCTCGCCCGGCAGACCCCCGGGTTCACCGGCGCCGACCTGGCCAACCTGATCAACGAGGCCGCCCTGCTGGCCGCCCGGTTCGGCAAGAAGGAGATCGGCCACGCCGAACTCGAGGAGTCGATCGAGCGCGTCATCGCCGGTCCGGAGCGCAAGACCCGCCTCATGGGCGAGGGCGAGAAGCGCACCGTCGCCTACCACGAGGCCGGCCACGCGATCGTCGGTCACGCGTTGCCCAACGCGGACCCGGTGCACAAGATCACCATCATCCCGCGCGGGCAGGCGCTGGGCTTCACGATGCAGCTGCCCACCGAGGACAAGTACCTCATCTCGCGCAGCGAGCTCATCGACCGCCTCGCCGTCATGCTCGGTGGGCGCGTCGCCGAGGAGATCAAGATCGGTGACATCACCACCGGTGCCGGCGACGACATCCGCAAGGCCACCGCGACCGCCAAGGAGATGGTGACCCAGTACGGCATGAGCTCGAAGCTGGGACCGATCACGCTGGGGCAGCGGGACTCGCAGCCGTTCCTCGGCAAGGAGTTCGGCCACGCCCCTGACTACTCCGGTCAGGTCGCCTACCAGATCGACCAGGAGGTGCGGCAGCTGCTGGACGAGGCGCACGACGAGGCGCTCGAGATCCTGGTCGAGAACGACGACGTCCTCGAGCACCTGGCCACGAAGCTGCTCGAGGTCGAGACCGTGGACGGCGACCTGCTCGCCGAGGTGTTCGCCCCCATCGACAAGCGGCCCAGCCGTGCGCTCGAGGCTCCCGAGGCCCACGACCCGGCCGACGTCATCCGCAAGCTGCGCCGGCTGACCAACGGCTCCAGCAACGGGCACGGCAGCGGCAACGGACACGGCCCCCAGGGCGCCCTCGGTGCCGGCACGGGAGCCAGCGGCGGCGAGCACGACGAGTCGTGAGCCAACTGCCTCCCCAGATCGAGCCCGAGGAGGACGCCAGCACGGTCGCCGACCTGCCGGGCGTCAGGCCGCGACAGGCGTTCGACCACGACAAGATCCAGCGCGCCGTCCGGATGCTGTTCGAGGCGATCGGCGAGGACCCCGACCGTCCCGGCATCGTCGACACGCCGGCCCGGGTCGCGCGTGAGTACGACGAGATCTTCGCCGGCCTGTTGGTCGAGGACCCGGCCGCGGTGCTGTCGGTCGTCTTCGACGAGAGCCACGACGAGCTCGTGCTCATGCGCGACATCCCGTTCCACAGCCAGTGCGAACACCACCTGGTGCCCTTCGTCGGTCACGCGCACGTCGGCTACCTGCCCAACACCAGCGGGCAGGTCACCGGGTTGTCGAAGCTGGCGCGCCTGGTCGACGTGTGTGCGAAACGACCGGGACTGCAGGAACGCATGACGACGATGATCGCCGACGCGCTCGAGCGGGCGCTCGAACCACGTGGCGTGATCGTGGTCATCGAAGCCCGGCACTTCTGCATGGAGATGCGCGGCGTGCGCAAGCCGGGCGCCGAGACCGTCACCTCGACCGTTCGGGGCATCTTCCGCGAGGACCCGCGCACGCGTGCCGAGGCGCTGTCGTTGCTGCGTGGCGACCCGCGGCGCCACTGACGGTCGGGCGGTGGCCGGCGTTGGCGGCCCCGAAGTGACCGTGCCGTAGGCTCTCCGCTCGGTGTGGTGGCCGGCGGACGGCCGCCGTCACGGGCACCGGGACGACAGGCGAGGCAAGTGATCGACGCTCCGCTCACCCGCGTGGAGGAGGCCAGGCTCGTGCCCGCCGGGGGACCTGCCCGGCTGGCGCTGTCGCGCCTGCCACGCGCCGGCGAGATCGCCGACGCTGCCGCTGCCGCCCGCGGCGTCTCGGCGTGGGTCGACGGCCGCCTCGTGGTGACCGCCGTGCCCTCGCGGCTGATCGACGCGGCCGGCCGGGTCGGGGGCCGCGAACTGGCCGACCTCGTCGCCGGCAGCGTCGAGCCGGCCGTCGAGGCGTGGCTGGGCACCGCGCCCGACCTGCCACTTCCGGGCCGCGCCGTGCTCCCGACCGCGACGCGGCCGGTCGTCATGGGCATCGTCAACGTCACGCCGGACTCGTTCGCCGACGGCGGCGCCCACTACGCGCCCGACGACCACCCCGGCGCCGCGCTGCGTCACGGTCGCGCCCTGCTCGAGGCCGGTGCCGACGTGCTCGACGTCGGCGGCGAGTCCACGCGCCCGGGTGCGGACCCGATCGACGTCGACGAGGAACTGCGCCGGGTCATCCCGGTCGTCGAGGCACTGGCGGAGGAGGGCGCCGTCGTCTCGATCGACACGACCAAGGCGCGGGTGGCCCGCGAGGCGGTCGCCGCCGGCGCCGCCATCGTCAACGACGTGTCGGCGGGCGGGGTGGACGACGAGCTCGTGCCGACGGTCGCCGAGCTCGGCGTCGCCTACGTGCTGATGCACCGCCGCGGTACGCCACGGACGATGCAGGACCAGGCCGAGTACACCGACGTGGTCGGCGAGGTGTTCGACTTCCTGGCCGACCGACTCGACCACATCCAGGCGGCGGGCGTCGGCCGCGAACTGGTCGTGGTCGATCCGGGTATCGGCTTCGCGAAGACCGCCGAACACAACCTCGTGCTGCTGCGCCGACTGCGTGAGTTCACCTCACTGGGGCGGCCGGTGTTGATCGGCACGTCGCGCAAGGCTTTCCTCGGACGGGTGACCGGTGCCACCTCGACCGACGACCGTGTCGTCGCATCCGTCACCTCCGCCGCGCTGGCCGTCCGCAGCGGCGCCCGCATCGTGCGTGTGCACGACGTCGCCGAGACCGTGCAGGCCCTCGCCGTCGCCCACGCGATCGCGACGGCCGGCGACGAGGCCTAGGAGCGCCCGGTGGACCGCATCTCCGTGACCGGCATCGAGGTCTTCGGGCGCCACGGCGTGCTGCCCCATGAGCGCGAGATCGGGCAACGGTTCGTCGTCGACGTCGTGCTCGAACTCGACCTGTCGCCGGCGGCCGCATCCGACGACCTCGCCGACACGGTCCACTACGGCGATCTCGCCGCGGACGTCGCCGGAATCGCGTCGGGGCAGCCGGTGCAGTTGATCGAGGCGCTCGCCGGGCGCATCGCCGATCGCTGCCTGCAGGCACCGATGGTGCACGCCGCCGAGGTGACCGTGCACAAACCGGCCGCGCCGCTGCCGGTCGTCGCCAGCGAGGTGGCCGTCACGCTGCGCCGCGAGCGAGCCGACGGAAGCTCCGTCGCGTGAGCAGCGAGCAGGTCATGCTGGGCCTCGGTGCCAACGTCGGCGACCGGCTCGAGACGCTCGCCGCAGCCGTGCATGCCATCGACGACCTCGACGGCGTCGCGGTCCAGGACGTCTCGGCGGTCTACGAGACGCCGCCGTGGCCGCCCGCCGACGACCCGCGCGCGGTGACCCAGGAGGCGTACTACAACCTCGTGGTGAAGGCGGTCACCAACCTCGAACCCCCGCAGCTGCTCGAGGAGACCCAGCTGCTCGAGCGGGCTTTCGGCCGGGACCGTGACCGCGAGGTCCGCTGGGGGCCACGCACGCTGGACATCGACCTGCTGCTGTTCGGCGACCGCGAATACGACAGCGACACCCTCACCCTCCCGCATCCCCGCCTGGCCGAGCGCGCCTTCGTGCTCGTCCCCCTCCTCGAGATCATGCCGGGTGGTGCGCTGCCCGACGGCCGCCGGCTGACGCACCTGTTGGCGGCGCTCGCGCCGATCGAGGGCATCGAACCGGTGGTCAGGCTCGAGGACCTCCCGGGTCGGCGCTTCGAACGGCCGACCGGACCGTCGGCCCCACCCGCCTCGTTCTCCCGGCCGGAGTTCGGCGCCCCGGCGGACGACCCGGGACGGCAGGGGTGAGGTACCGCACCGCGATCATCGGCCCGGGCCGCCTCGGCACCCTGCTCGCCGTCGCCTGCAGCCGAGCCGGCCATCGCGTCGTCGGTGTCGCCGGCGGCAGCGAGTCCTCGCGCGCCGGCCTGGCCGACTCGGTCGCCGGTGTACGGACCCACGACACGCCGGGCGAGGCCGTCGTCGGCGCCGACCTCGTGCTGCTCGCGGTCCCCGACGACGCGATCGTCCCGGTCGTCCGGGACCTGGCTCGCGCGGACGCCCTGCATTCGGGCCACCGTCTCGTCCACGTCGCCGGATCCGTCGGGCTGGGCGCCCTCGACCTCGCCCGGCGTGCCGGTGCGTCGGTCGCGGCCTGTCACCCGGCGATGACCGTTCCCGACGGTGCCCGCGATCCCGACCTGCTGGTGGGCACCGCCTGGGCGGTGACCGCGGCCGGTGACGACCGGACGTGGGCGCACGCGCTGGTCCGCGACCTCGGCGGGGACCCCGTCGACGTTCCCGAGTCGGCGCGGGTGCTCTACCACGCCGGGCTGACGCTGGGGGCCAACGCCGTGGGCGCCGCGGTGGCCGCCGCCCGCCAGGCGCTGCTGGGCGCCGGTCTCCGCGAGCCGGAGCGGTTCCTGGGCCCGCTGGTCGCCGCGAGCGTCGCCAACGTGCTCCGCGACGGCGCCACCGCGCTGACCGGCCCGGTGGTGCGTGGCGACGTCGGCACGGTGGAGCGCCACCTGCGGGCGCTGACCGACGACCTGCCCCACCTCGCCGACGCCTACCGCGCCCTGACCGAGGCCGTGCTCGCGCAGGCGGGACCCTCGCTCGACGACCCGACCGTGCGCCGTCTGCGCGCGGCCATCGCGGAGCAACCATGCAACGGTTGACCACGATCGCCGAGGTGCGCGCCGCCGTGGCCGCCGAGCGACGTGCCGGTCGCACCGTCGCGCTCGCGCCGACCCTCGGGGCGCTGCACGAGGGACATCTCGAGAACGTCCGGATCGCCGCCGCTCACGCCGACGTCGTCGTGGTGAGCGTGTTCGTCAACCCGACCCAGTTCGACCGCCCCGACGACCTCGCGGCCTATCCACGCACGCTCGCGGCCGACGAGGACGCGCTGCGGGGACTGGGCGAGCACGCACCCGCGTACGTCTTCGCGCCCGACGAACGCGAGATGTACCCGGTGCCGCCGGCGACCACCGTCCACGTCGCGGACGTGACCACGGTCCTCGAGGGGGCGTCGCGCCCCGGACACTTCGACGGCGTCGCGACCGTGGTGACCAAGCTGTGCAACATCGTCGCGCCCGACGTTGCCGTGTTCGGTCGAAAGGACTTCCAGCAGAACGTCGTGATCCGCCGCCTCGTCACGGACCTCGACCTGCCGGTGCGGTTGGTGTTCACCCCCACGGTGCGAGAGGCGGACGGCATGGCGATGTCGTCACGAAACCGCCGACTCGACGCCGATGGCCGTGCGGCGGCGGCCGCCATCCCACAGGCGCTGCGCGCGGCCGTCCTCGCCGCACGCGACGGGCGCGACCGGGACGGTGCCGTCGACCCCGGCCGCGTCCGCGCGGCTGCCCTCGCTACGCTCGCCGACGTCCCAGCCGTGGTCGTCGACTACGTCGAGGTCGTCGACCCCGACACGCTGGCGCCCCCCGACGCACCGCGCGGGGAGGCCGTCGGCACCGCGACGTCACCGTCGACCGCTGCGGGACCGTCGCGGGCCCTGCTGGTCGCGATGGCCGCCACCGTCGGCGGCGTCCGCCTGATCGACAACGTCGAGATCGGCGACGCGGCCGACGAGGACCGGCTGCTCGCCGCCACCAGCGCCGCCGCGCCGCACCAGTGACCGGTTGGAACCACGGCCCCCGTGACCTGCGGGGCGTGAACGACACGGAGTGCCCATGCGCCGCATGCTGATGAAGTCGAAGATCCATCGCGCGACCGTCACCGAGGCCAACCTCGACTACGTGGGGTCGATCACGATCGACCGGGACCTCATGGAGGCCGCCGACCTGCTGCCCAACGAGAAGGTGCAGGTGGTGGACAACGACAACGGCGCCAGGTTCGAGACCTACGTCATCGAGGGTCCGCGCGGGAGCGGCGTCCTGTGCCTCAACGGTGCCGCCGCCCGCCTGGTGCATCCCGGTGACACCGTCATCGTGATCAGCTACGCCGAATTCGAGGACGACGAGGCCCGTCGGTGGGAGCCGACCGTGGTGTTCGTCGATGCCGACAACCGTCCGACCAGCACCCGGAGTGAGGTCCATGGCGTCAGCGCCTGAACCGCCGTCCCGTCCGCCGCGGCCGGACCAGCCGCCGCTCGACGCCCACGCCATGGTCGCCGCCAGTCGGGACGTCGTCCGCCGCGCCCTGCAGGAGGACCTCGGCGCGAACGGCGACGTCACCAGCATCGCGACCATCTCCCCGGACGCCACCGGGCACGCCGACCTGGTCGCGCGCGCCGACGGGGTCGTCGCGGGCACCGCCCTGGTCGTGCAGGTCTACGACCAGCTCGACCCGCGCGTGGAGGTCACGCTCCAGGTCGGCGAGGGCGAGCGGGTCGCCGCCGGACAACGGTTGGGCCGGATCGTGGGACCGATGCGGTCGATCCTGACCGGAGAACGGACCGCGCTCAACTTCCTGACGCACCTGTCCGGGATCGCCACGCGCACCCATGCCTACGTGCAGGCGATCGCGGACACCGATTGCGTCGTGCGCGACACCCGCAAGACCACGCCCGGACTGCGTCTGCTCGAGAAGGCGGCCGTGCGCGCCGGTGGGGGCGTCAGCCACCGGATCGGGCTCTTCGACGCGCTCCTGGTCAAGGACAACCACGTCGCCGCCGCCGGCTCGGTCACGGCGGCGACGCGCCGCGCCATCGCCCGGTGCGGCGGCCGTCCGGTGCAGGTCGAGGTCGACGCGCTCGACCAGCTCGAGGAGGCGGTCGAGGCGGGCGCACGAGACCTGCTGCTGGACAACTTCAGCGTGGAACAGACCCGCGTCGCCGTCGAACGGGTCCGCGAGCTCGAACGCACCCACGGACGGATCCTGCTCGAGACCTCCGGCAACGTGAACCTCGACACCGTCGCCGACTACGCGCGCACGGGTGTCGACCGGGTCTCGGTCGGCGCGATCACCCACTCCGCCCCGCAGCTGGACATCGGCCTGGACATCCACCTCGACCCGGCCGGCTGACCGCGTCGCACCGAAGGGTCACCCGTGCTGCTCGCCATCGACGTCGGCAACTCAAACACGGTCGTCGGCGTGTTCGACGGCGACGACCTCGTCGAGCACTGGCGGCTGTCGACCGACGTCGAACGCACGCCCGACGAGTTCGTGCTCGCGCTGGCCGGGTTCCTGGGATTCGCCGGCCTGGACCTGCGCGCCGAGATCGACGGCGTCGTCGCCGGCAGCGTCGTGCCGCCGGTCACCGAGGTGGTCCGCGAGATGACGCAGCGCTACCTGCCGTTCGCCCCCGTGATCGTCGAACCCGGCGTGCGCACCGGCATCTCGTTGCGCCACGACCATCCGAAGGACATCGGCGCCGACCGCATCGTCAACGCCGTCGCCGCCCACGCGCGGTTCCCGGGAGCCGCCATCGTGGTGGACTTCGGCACCGCGACCAGCTTCGACGCCGTCAGCGCCGACGGCGCCTTCGTCGGCGGAGCGATCGCCCCGGGCGTGCACATCTCCGCCGAGGCGCTCGTGCAGCGCGCCGCCCGGTTGCCGAAGGTCGAGACCGTGGCACCGCCCTCACCGATCGGCCGCTCGACGGTCACCGCGCTGCAGTCCGGCATCGTGTACGGCTTCGCCGGACAGGTCGACGGGATCGTCCGGCGGATCGCCGGTGAGCTCGGCGGCGACGTGACCACCATCGCCACCGGCGGCGGTGCACCCGCCGTCCTGGCCGCCTGCGAGACCATCGACGACCACGACCCGTGGCTCACGCTCGACGGTCTGCGCCTGATCTGGCAGCGCAACCAGTAGGCCGCCCCGCCGGTGACGCTGCGCACGGCCAGCGGGGTAGCGTTGGCCGCCCCGCCGCCACCTCTGGATCGATGACGTCGTGACCGACACGCCCACCCCCGAGCCCGTCGACGAACCGTCCGAGTCGAAGCTCGACGAGATCGTGGCCGCACGTCGGGCGAAGGTGGCCCAACTCCGCGAAGCGGGCGTCGAGCCCTACCCGGTCGCGTTCGCGCCGACGACCACGGTCGCCCGCCTGCGCGAGCGCTACCCCGACCTCGAACCGGGCAGCGAGACCGGCGAGGAGGTGACCGTCGCGGGCCGCATCGTGGCCAAGCGCGAGATGGGCCGTCTGCGGTTCCTCGTGCTGCGCGAGGATGGCGCGGACGTGCAGCTGTTCTGTCCGGTGAAGGCGCTCGACGAGGCCGCGCGCGGCCTGATGGAACTGCTCGACGTCGGCGACTGGCTCGGTGCCACCGGCGAGGTGCTGGCCACGAAGACCGGTGAGTTGTCGGTGAAGCCCTCGACGCTCACGCTGCTCGGCAAGGGGCTGCGGCCGCTGCCGTCGTCGTGGTACGGGCTGGCCGACACCGAGGCGCGGTTCCGCCAGCGCGAGCTCGACCTGACCGTGAACGCGGACGCCCGACGGGTGTTCGCCATCCGCGCCAAGGTGCTCAAGGCGCTGCGCGCCGAACTCGACGAGCGCGACTACGTCGAGGTCGAGACGCCGATGCTGCACCCGATCCCCGGTGGGGCGACGGCCAAGCCGTTCGTCACCCACCACAACGCGCTGGACACCGACCTGTTCCTGCGCATCGCGCCCGAGCTCTACCTCAAGCGCCTGATCGCCGGTGGCATGCGCCGCGTCTACGAGATCAACCGCAGCTTCCGCAACGAGGGGATGTCCCCGCGGCACAATCCCGAGTTCACCATGCTCGAGACGTACGAGGCCTACGCCGACTACCACGGGGTCATGGACCTCACCGAGGCGTTGGTGCGCCGGGCCGCGACCGAGGCCCTCGGCACCCTCGAGCTCACCTACCAGGGTCGTGAGGTGTCCCTGTCCGGACCGTTCCGGCGCGCCAGCCTGCTGGAGCTGACACGGGAGGCGACCGGCCGTGACGACCTCTCCTACGAGCTGCCCGTCGAGGAGTTGCGCAAGCTCTGCGCCGAGCACGAGGTCCACACCGAGGACGCCTGGGGGCCGGGCAAGCTGATGCTGGAGCTGTACGAGGCGCTCGTCGAGCACACCCTGTGGGACCCGACGTTCGTCGTCGACTATCCCGTCGAGGTGTCTCCGCTGGCGCGCCGGCACCGCGACGACCCGCACGTCACCGAGCGTTTCGAGCTGATCCTGGTCGGCCGCGAACACGCCAACGCCTTCTCCGAGCTCACCGATCCCGACGACCAGCGGGGGCGCTTCGAGGCCCAGGCGCGCGCCAAGGCGGCCGGCGACGACGAGGCGATGGTCGTCGACGAGGCGTACCTGCGCGCGATGGAGCTGGGCATGCCACCGACGGGCGGCCTCGGCGTCGGTGTCGACCGGCTGGTGATGCTGCTCGCCGACGTCGCCAACATCCGCGACGTCATCCTGTTCCCCACGCTGCGCCCCGAGCAGTGACCGACGCACGTCGCAGGTGCGCGCGATCGGTCGGGCACACGGCGGCACGACCGACGCCCGTTTTCCATTCGTGCGGGTCCGTCCGTGGTTACGTCCGCGGTAACCCGCACAAATGGCGAGGGGGTGGGTCGGGATGACCACGTTCACCGTCTACACCTCCTCGTCGGACGCGATCGACGCGCGGTATCCGGCGGCAGCGGCCGCGTTCGGTCGGCGCATCGGCGAACGCGGGGACGCGCTCGTCTACGGCGGCACGGACGTGGGGGTCATGGGCGTGCTCGCCCAGGCGGTGCGTGACGCCGGTGGCCGGGTCACCGGCGTGGTGCCCCGGATGATGGAGGAGCGCGGCATCGCCGACGAGGCCTGCGACGAACTGCTCGTCACCGAGGGGATGAGCGATCGGAAGCAGCAGATGATCGCCCGGGCCGATGCCTTCGTCGCACTCCCCGGCGGGTTCGGGACACTCGAGGAGCTGCTCGAGGTGCTCACCCTCAAACAGCTCGGCTACCACGACAAGCCGATCGTGCTGTTGGACCTCGACGGCTTCTTCGGCCCCCTGCTGGCCTTCTTCGAAAGGTTGTACGCGACCTCGTTCGCTTCGCCGGTCTACCGGCAGCTGTACGCCGTCGCGCCCGACGTCACGGGGATCTTCGATCACGTGGACGCCTACACGCCGGCGGGACTGCCCGCCAAGTGGGCCTGACGGCGGGCAACACGCTGCGCGCGGGCGGCGGACCTAGTCTTCGGCGCGTTCACGCAGCCAGCGTGCGAGGTCGCGGGCGGCGTCCGCGGGCGTCTGGTCGGTCGGCTCGTCGGCGACGTCCCCCGCGGGGGCTTCGGCCGTGTCGTCCGCCGGCGCGTCGTCGTCGCCGAGCCGCAACATGACCCCGACGGCGAACAGGGCCAGCCCGACCAGGAGCACCACCCGCCACCCCTGGCCGGGGCGGGCCCGCGGGTCGGCGGGCTCCTTCGGCTCCGTGACCGCCTCGGACGCCCCGGCAGCTCCCGCCGGTCCCGTCGGACCGTCCGGTCCGCCCTCGGTGCCCGGGCCGGCCGTCTCGGGCAACAGCAGGGTCGGAGGACCAACCGCCACCGTCGCCTCGTCATCGATGGCCGCGGCGGCCTCGGATGCCGTCGCGGACAGGCCGCTGGCGAGCTCGTACAGCGCCGACTCGGCGGACTGCGGACGGTCCTCCGGACGCGCGGCGAGCAGGCGCAGCAGCAGCCGGCGCAGGCGGTCCGGCACGTCGTCGGCGAGGCCAGGTGCCTCCGGGCCCGGCGGCTGGCCGGTCAGCAGCTCGTACAGGGTCGCGCCCAGGGCGAACAGGTCGGTCGCCACCGAGGCCGGCGCGCCACGTCGCCGCTCGGGCGCCAGGTAGGAACGGGTCCCGACCACGAAGCCGGTCCGGGTGATGCCCGGAGCGTCGGCGGCCTCGGCGACGCCGAAGTCGGCGACCTTGACGGTGCCGTCCGGTGCCCGCAGGAGGTTCCCGGGCTTCACGTCGCGGTGCAACAGGTCGGCACCGTGTGCCGCCGCCAGGCCGGCGAGCGCCTGCGCCGTCACCTCGACGACCGTGTGCGGGTCGAGCGGTCCGTCGCGGGCGAGGACTTCGGCGAGGCTGGGACCGTCGACCAGTTCCATCACCAGGTAGGGCCGCCCCGCGTCCTCGCCGACGTCGTGGACGGCGACCACGTGGGGGTCCGTCACGCGGGCCGATGCCCGCGCCTCGCGCAGGAAGCGTTCCCGCGCGTCGGCATCGGCAGCGAGGTTGTCGGCGAGGAGCTTCACGGCGACGTCCCGGTGCAAGACCGTGTCCGTCGCACGGCGCACCAGGCCCATGCCGCCGGCGCCCAGGAGCGGGCCGAGCACGTACCGGCCGTCGGCGAGCCCGTCGGGCTCGGTCGGCATCGGCTCGGTCGAACGATCCGGAGGGCCGGGCTCCTCGCCGTCGGGGTCGCTCACCCCCGCCCCTTGCCCTTGCCGCCGCCGTTGTCCTTGCCCTTCGCCTTGCCGTCGTTGCCCTTCGCCTTGCCGTCGTTGCCCTTGCCCTCGCCGCCCTTGCCTTCGTCGCTCCGGCCACCGGCGCTGTGCGTGTCCCCGCCCGTGGCGTCGCCGCCGGCCGCGGCGCCCGCAGCGCCCCCGTCGCCCTCGTCGTCCGCCGCATCGGTGTCGTCCGTCGCCGCGTCGTCCGCGGCGGCGACGGGCTCGCACTCGAGTTCCGTGCTGACCTGCTGGGCGACGTGCTCGATGCGTGCGACGACGTCGTCGGGCACGTCCCCCTCGGCATGACCGGCCTGTGCCTCGGCCAGCAACGACTCCGCCTGGTCGATGGCGCCGCAGGCCTCGTCCGCTTCGAGCAGCGCTGCCAGCTCGTCGGCGCCCGCGGCGAGCTCGCCGGCGGTGCCGCTGGCGAGCGCGGCTCCCCCGGAGGCGGCACAGGCCGTCACGGCCAGGAGCAACGGAAGCGCGCCGAGCAGCGGCAGCAGGCGGGAACGGGCGGCATGGGTCGTCATGACCGGGCAGCGTAGAGCCGGCTCCGCCGACCCGTCCGGCGCCGCTCGCGTCACCCGGCCGGGACCGCGTGCGCGGCACGCCCGGGCTGTCCGTGCCCGGCACGAGGGAGCGGGCGCACGGAACGCGACCCGCACGCACCGCCGGGAAGCTTCTGCGCCGCGTGTGCGTTGGAACGATGTTCAGGGACCCGGAGGCGCACCGCCTTCGCCGTCGGCCGTTCCTTGCGCCGCATCCACTAAGGCCGACGTCATCCCCTACGGACGTGGCGTACACCAGATACCAGCTTTCGAGCTTCCGTTACGATCGTCCGGGCCGAACACGTCCTCAGCCGGAGGATGTCAGGGCCCGACGTGGGAGTCAGTCCTATGTTCGAGCGGTTCACCGACCGGGCCCGACGGGTGGTCGTCCTCGCGCAAGAAGAGGCGAGGATGCTCAACCACAACTACATCGGGACCGAGCACATCCTGCTCGGGCTCATCCACGAGGGCGAGGGCGTCGCCGCCAAGGCGCTCGAATCGATGAACATCTCGCTCGAGGCGGTCCGCAACCAGGTCACCGAGATCATCGGGCGCGGCCAGACGGCTCCTGCGGGCCACATTCCCTTCACCCCGCGTGCGAAGAAGGTCCTCGAACTGTCGTTGCGCGAGGCGCTGCAGCTCGGGCACAACTACATCGGCACCGAGCACATCCTGCTCGGCCTCATCCGCGAGGGCGAGGGCGTCGCCGCCCAGGTGCTGCAGAAGCTCGGCGCCGACCTCAACCGCGTGCGCCAGCAGGTCATCCAGCTGCTGTCGGGCTATGCCGGCGGCGAGCCGGGCAAGGCCGGCGCGGGCGTCGGCGAGGGTTCGGGCCAGGGGTCGCGCGAAGGGTCGACGATCCTCGACCAGTTCGGGCGCAACCTGACGCAGGCCGCCCGCGACGCCGAGCTCGACCCGGTCATCGGCCGCGCCCGTGAGATCGAACGGGTCATGCAGGTCCTGTCGCGCCGGACCAAGAACAACCCGGTGCTCATCGGTGAGCCCGGCGTCGGCAAGACCGCCATCGTCGAGGGGCTCGCGCAGCGCATCATCGCCGGCGAGGTGCCCGAGACCCTGCGCGACAAGCACCTGTACACCCTCGACCTCGGTGCGCTCGTGGCGGGCTCCCGTTACCGCGGTGACTTCGAGGAGCGCCTGAAGAAGGTGCTCAAGGAGATCACGACCCGCGGCGACATCATCCTGTTCATCGACGAGATCCACACCCTGGTGGGTGCAGGTGCCGCCGAGGGCGCGATCGACGCCGCCTCGATCCTCAAGCCGATGCTGGCCCGCGGTGAGATCCAGACCGTCGGCGCCACCACGCTCGACGAGTACCGCAAGCACCTCGAGAAGGACGCCGCCCTCGAGCGCCGGTTCCAGCCGGTGAAGGTCGAGGAACCGTCGATGGAGCACTCCATCGAGATCCTCAAGGGACTCCGCGACCGCTACGAGGCCCACCACCGGGTCACCATCACCGACGAGGCGTTGGTGGCCGCGGCCGAGCTCGCCGACCGCTACATCTCCGACCGCTACCTGCCGGACAAGGCCATCGACCTCATCGACGAGGCCGGTTCGCGCCTGCGCATCCGCTCGATGACCACGCCTCCCGACCTGGCCGACCTCGATGCCGAGATCGAGGCCGCGCGCAAGGCGAAGGAGGACGCGATCGACGCGCAGGACTTCGAGCGCGCCGCCGCCCTGCGCGACGAGGAGAAGAAGCTCATCGAGCGCCGCAGCTCGCGCGAGGACGAGTGGCGCAGCGAGGGCATGGACACCGTGCTGACGGTGGACGAGGAGGTCATCGCCGAGGTCCTGGCGACCTGGACGGGCATCCCGGTCTTCAAGCTCACGCAGGAAGAGACCGAGAAGCTGCTGCACATGGAGGACCACCTCCACGAGCGGGTCATCGGTCAGCACCAGTCGATCGAGGCCGTGTCCAAGGCGATCCGGCGCACCCGCGCCGGCCTGAAGGACCCGAAGCGCCCGGCCGGTTCGTTCATCTTCCTCGGCCCCTCCGGCGTCGGGAAGACGGAGCTGGCCAAGACCCTGGCCGAGTACCTGTTCGGTGACGAGGACGCGCTGATCCACCTCGACATGTCCGAGTACATGGAGAAGCACACGGTCAGCCGGCTCATCGGCTCGCCGCCCGGGTACGTCGGCTACGACGAGGGCGGCCAGCTGACGGAGCAGGTGCGTCGCAAGCCGTTCTCCGTGGTCCTCTTCGACGAGGTCGAGAAGGCCCACCCGGACGTCTTCAACACGCTGCTGCAGATCCTCGAGGACGGTCGCCTGACCGACGCGCAGGGCCGCACGGTCGACTTCAAGAACACGATCCTGATCATGACCTCGAACCTGGGTACCAAGAACCTCACCGCTCCGGCGGTCGGGTTCGTCCAGGCCGACGACGACTCGATGTACGAGAAGATGAAGCGGCAGGTGGACGAGGAGCTCAAGAAGCACTTCCGCCCCGAGTTCCTCAACCGCATCGACGAGACCATCGTCTTCCATCCCCTCACCAAGGAGGAGGTCAAGACGATCGTCGACCTGATGATCACCCGCGTGAAGAACCAGCTGCGCTCGCGTGACCTCGACCTCGAGCTCACCGACGCCCTCAAGGGCTGGCTGGCCGAGAAGGGGTACGACCCCCAGCTCGGGGCGCGACCGCTGCGCCGCACGATCCAGCGCGAGCTCGAGGACAAGCTGTCCGAGCGCATGCTGCTGGGCGAGTTCAGCGCCGGCCAGCTCATCGTGGCCGACGTCGATGCGGACGCGGACGCGGTGGCCTTCCGGGCCGTGGACTCCCCGTCGGCGCCGGACGTCCCGCCGGTCGAACTCGCCGGCGGCGACCGCGAGGCCGACCAGGACGACTGATCGCGCACGTCGCACACATCACCGCGAGGGGCGGGCCACGACGGCCCGCCCCTCCTTGGTCGCCCACCGGCGGGCTCGGAAGGGCGCGACCGGTAGGCTCGCGGGACCACTGGTACGCAGGAGGCGTCGTGAGCCATCAGCCCAGCGAAGCCGTCGAGATGTACCTGCGCACCGTCCTCGAGCTCGAGGAGGAGGGCATCCCGCCGCTGCGCGCCCGGCTGTCCGAGCGCCTGGCGTTGTCCGCCCCAGCGGTCTCCGAGGGGGTGGCGCGCCTCGAACAGGTCGGCATGGTCAAGTTGCAGCCCGACCGGACCATCGAGCTGACGCCGGAGGGGCGCGAGCGCGCCGAGCACGTCATGCGCAAGCACCGGCTCGCCGAGCGGCTGCTCGTCGACGTCCTCGGGCTCGAGCACGAGCACGTGCACGAGGAAGCGTGCCGCTGGGAGCACGTCATCTCCGACCGGGTCGAGGCGAAACTGCTCGAGTTCCTGGGCAACCCGACGACCTCGCCCTACGGAAACCCGATCCCCGGCGCGAAGCCGGCGGCCAGCGAACCCGTGAGCCTGGCCGCGGTCGATGCCGACGAGGTCGTGATCAGCTACATCTCGGAACGGCTGCAGAGCGACCACGAGGTCGTCATGCGCCTGCGCGAGGGCGGGATGTGGACCGGCGTGCAGGTCTCGGTGGAGCGCGGACCGGACGCGGTACGTCTGCGGGCGGACGGCAACGAGGTCGAGTTGCCCGTCGACGACGCCAAGCTCGTCTTCGTCACCGCCGTCTGAGGCAGCCGGCGCCCGTCGAACGCGAGGGCCGACGGCCCGGAGGCCGCCGGCCGGGAGTTCTCGCGAGGTGGGGTCAGTCGATCTCGCCGCGCCAGGCGCCGGTCTCGGTGCCCCGCTGCTCGATGAAACCCTTGAAGTTGTCGAGGTCGCGCTGGACGTTGCGTTCGATGACGCCCAGTGCGTCGCCGGCCTTCTCGATCCAGTCGTTCGGCTCGACGTCCATCTGCAGCATGACCCGCGTCTTCGCCTCGTCGAGCTTGTGGAACGTCACGACGCCGGCGTGCTGCGTCTCGCCGCGGCTGCGCCACGCGATGCGCTCGTCGGGCTTCTGTTCGGTGATGTCGGCGTCCCACTCGCGCTCGGCGCCGGCGACCTTGACGACCCAGTGGGTCGTGGAGTCGTCGAGTTGGACGATGCGTTCGACGTCCTCCATGAACTGCGGGAAGTCCTCGAACTGGGTCCACTGGTCGTACGCCGTGCGGACCGGGACGTCGACGTCGATGGATCGCTCGATGGTGCTCATGTATCACTCCTCAACTCGTGTGTGCACACCGTGCCGGCAGCCGTCGCGACGCGTGTGTGTGGGCGGCTTTCCGATGGTCACCCGACCGCCGGTCACCACCGCCCGTCCGAGGGATGCGGATTCCACCGCGCTCTCGACGCCGGCTCGCCGACGCTTCGGCGTCGCGGCTACCGTGCGGCCTTCCCGCCCCGAAGGTCCGATCCGTCGTGTCCTCGTCTCCGCCAATCGCCGTGCGTGACCGCGTTCCGACACGTGGTGACCGTCTGCTGGCGTGGGGTCGTGTGACGCGCCGCGACCTGCCCTGGCGGCGTACCCGCGACCCGTGGGCTGTGCTCGTGTCCGAGCTGATGCTGCAGCAGACGCAGGTCGGCCGCGTGCTGCCACGCTTCCGGGAGTTCCTGGACCGGTTCCCGACCCCGCAGGCCTGTGCGGCCGCGGCGCCTGGCGAGGTCGTGCGTGTCTGGGCCGGCCTGGGCTACAACCGCCGCGCGCTCAACCTGCACCGAACCGCCGTCGCCGTCGTCGAACAGCACGACGGCCGTCTTCCCGACGACCTCGACGCACTGCTCGCGCTGCCCGGCATCGGTCCCTACACCGCCCGGGCCGTGCTCGCCTTCGCGTTCGAGCGCGATCACGGCGTGGTCGACACCAACGCCGCGAGGTTCCTCGCACGCGCCGTCGCCGGCCGCCGGCTCGGCGCCCGCGAGGCCCAGGCGCTCGCCGACGCGCAGGTCCCGCCGGGGGCCGCCTGGGAGTGGAACCAGTCCGTGCTCGACCTCGGGGCCACCATCTGCGTCAAGCGTGCCCCGCGCTGTGAACGCTGTCCCCTGCAGGCGTCCTGCGCCTGGTTCGCCGCCGGACTGCCCGAACCCGACCCGGCCGAAGGCAGCGCCGGTTCGTCGACACCGCAGGCACGCTTCGAGGGATCGGACCGCCAGGGCCGCGGCCGGCTGGTCCAGGCCCTGCGGACCGGCCCGGTCGAGACCGTGCGAGTCGCCGACGTCGCAGGTTGGCCCGACGACCCGGACCGGGCCCAGCGCATCGCCGACAGCCTCGTCGCGGACGGATTGGCCGAGTACGTGGACGGCCAACTGTCGTTGCCGCACTGAATGGATCTCGCCGGGCGGCTGAGCGCGCTGCTGGCCGAGCACGGCAGCATGACGGTGCCGCGTCTGCTGCGCGCCCTGCAGGACGGGTCCGGCAGCCGGCTGCCCCGGGCGATGGTCGAGCGCGTCCTGACGGGGGACCCACGGTTCGTCACGGACGCCGATCCGCTCAAGCCGCGGTGGTCGTTGGATCCGGACGCACCAACCGCCTCCGACCGGCCCACCACGATCGGCACGCGGCAGCGCCTGGACCTGCTGGACCTGCGCGACTGGCAGGCCGAGGCACTCGCGGCCTGGTCGGCGACGGGGCGCGGGGTCGTCGAAGCGGTCACCGGCACGGGTAAGACCCGACTGGCGATGGCCGCGATCCGCATCGTCGTCGACCGTGGCGGGCGGGCACTCGTGCTGGCGCCCACTCTCGAACTGCAGGACCAGTGGGTGCGGGAACTGCGGGGCGCCGCACCGGATCTGCGTGTCGGCCGGCTGGGCGGCGGCCACCGCGACGACCTGTACGAGCGTGACGTGGTGATCGCAACCCCGCACTCGGCCGCCAGCGTCCCGATCGAACCACCCCCCGGTTCGCTGGGCCTGCTGGTGGCCGACGAGGCCCACCGCTACGGAGCGCCCACCTGGGGCGCGGCGCTCCACGACGTCTTCGGGCTGCGCCTGGCGCTGACCGCGACCTACGAACGCAACGACGACGGACTGGCCGAGGTGCTGGCGCCCTACTTCGGCGCGGTCGTCCACCGTTACGGCTACGACCGCGCGGTCGCCGACGGCACGGTGGCGCCGTTCCGGATCGCCCTCGCGGGTGTCCGGCTCGGTGCGGACGAACGCGACGCCTTCGACCGCGCCGACACGCGTGCGAGGCAGCTGCACCGTGAACTCGTCGGTGGGCTCGACATGCCCAAGGACCCACGCCGGCTCTTCGCCGCCGTGTCGGCGGTCGTCGCTGAAGCCGACCGCACCGGGAGGGACGGCCCACAGGTGCGCGCGTGTCGGGAATACCTCGTGCGGGTCCGCGAACGTCGCGAGGTGGCGGCGACGTGCGCCGGCAAGCTGCGGCTGTGTACCGCGGTGGCGCCGGCGCTCGCCGGTAGGCGTGCGCTGGTGTTCACCGACACCGTCGAGCAGGCCGAGGACGCCGCGGCGACGCTCGTGCGCGCCGGCGTCTACGCCGAGACCCTCCACGGCGGACTCGCCGACGACAAGCGCCGGATCCGCCTGGCGCAGTTCCGGCGGGGCCGGATCGACGCGCTGGTCGCCCCGCGTGTCCTCGACGAGGGCGTCGACGTCCCCGACGCCGACGTGGCGCTCGTCCTCGCCGCCTTCCGCACCCGACGGCAGATGATCCAGCGGCTCGGGCGCGTCCTGCGCGTCAAGGACGACGGGCGGGCGGCCACGCTGGTGCTCGGCCACGCCATCGACACGATCGAGGACCCCGCTCGGGGCGGCCACGGCGCGTTCCTGCGCCAGGTCCGCGAGGTCGCGCTCGAGATCGTCGACCTCGACCTCGACGCCGACTCCTCGGCGCTGGCGCCCTGGGTCGCCGGTTCCGGGCAGTGCTGACCACGACGACCCCGTGGTCGTGATCGTGCGTCCGCCGACGTCCACGCCGTACCTACGCGTCCAGTAGTCTGCGCGGCGGCCGCGCAGCACGGATCGGTGGAACCGGTCCACACGCGGGCCGATGCCGACGGCGCCCGAGCCAGGTGCGCCGTCCCAGGACTGGGAGGAGACCCGGGTGCCCGAGCAGACGCGCCACGAGGGTCTGCGCAACGTCCTGGCGATGCTCGCCCCGGGTTCGCCGCTGCGTGAGGGCATCGAGCGGGTCATCCGTGCGGGCCGCGGCGCGCTCATCGTCATCGGGTGGACGCCCGAGATCGAGGCCGTCGTCTCCGGTGGTTTCGTGATCGACATCGGCGCCACCAGCCAGCGGGTCGCGGAGCTGGCGAAGATGGACGGCGCGCTCGTGCTCGACGGCGAGGCGCAGCGGGTCCTGCGCGCCAACGTCCACCTCGTCCCCGACCCGGCGATCGAGACCTCCGAGACGGGAACGCGACATCGCTCGGCGGAGCGCACCGCGCGCCAGACCGGGCAACCCGTGATCGCGGTCTCCGAGTCGATGGGGATGGTGACGCTGTACTACGGACGGCGCCGACACACCGTCGAGGAGGTCTCGGCGCTGCTGTTCCGTGCCAACCAGGCGCTCTCGACGCTCGAGCGTTACCGCTCGCGGCTCGACGAGGTGTCGGCCACCCTGGCGGCACGCGAGGTCGAGGACGCCGTCACGGTGCGCGACGTCGTCCTCACGCTCCAGCGTGCCGAGATGCTGCGGCGCATCGCGCTCGAGGTCGAGGACCACGTCGCCGAGCTCGGCTCCGAGGGCCGGCTGATCCAGCTCCAGCTCGACGAACTGGTCTCGTCCGTGGCCGACGACCGGGAACTGGTCGTGCGCGACTACCTGGCCGACCGGCGCCGCAAGCTCGCGAAGGTGTTGGACGACGTCGCGGCCCTGTCGACCGACCACCTGCTCGACGGCGAACTCGTGGCACGCATCCTGGCCTACGACGAGGAGGAGCTCGACCGGCCGGTGACGCCTCGCGGCTACCGGCTGCTGTCGCGGATCCCCCGGCTGCCGCCCCGTGTGGTTGAACGGCTCGTCGAGCGGTTCGGCAACCTGCCGCGCATCATGGAGGCCTCGATCGCCGAACTCGACGACGTCGAGGGCGTGGGCGAATCGCGGGCCCGTACCATCCAGGACGGACTGCGGCGCCTCGCCGAGGCCAGCCTGCTGGAACGCTACGTCTGAGCGCCATTGCCGGCCGTTCGGACATGGTCGCATGGACGGGGAAGTCGGCCCAAGGCGCCGAAACCCGCCCCTGACCTGCAGGTTCACGCCCGCAATCGGTTGAGCACGACCTTGGCCGTGTGGTAGGGTCCGGTCACACGTTCGCACTGCTCGTGCCGAGTCGCGGAGGCTTCAACCAGGATCGTGCGCGTCGGCACCAGCCCCCCAACCGGGTGCCCCGCACCGTTTTCTGCGCGACGTCCACGCCTCCGTGCGGCCTCAGCCGCGTCCGTGCATCCCATCCGGATCGAGGAGCTGCCTCTCATGGCCTACAGCGTCGGCGACACCGTCATCTACCCCCACCACGGCGCAGCGGTCATCGAGCGGAAAGAAGCTCGCGAACTCAAGGGCGAAGCCCGCGAGTACCTCGTTCTGCGCCTGACCTACGGGGACCTGACGCTGATGGTCCCCGCCGACGCCTGCGAAGAGGTCGGCATCCGAAGCGTGGTCTCCAAGAAGGAGGTCGAGCAGGTCCTCGACGTCCTGCGCGAGCCCGAGGGAAAGGCCGCCGGCAACTGGTCGCGGCGCTTCAAGGCCAACTACGAGAAGCTGCGCTCCGGTGACATCTACCAGGTCGCCGAGGTGGTACGGAACCTCGCCACGCGCGAGAAGGACAAGGGCCTGTCCGCCGGCGAGAAGCGCATGCTGACCAAGGCGAAGCAGATCCTGCTCTCCGAGCTCGCGGTCGCCATCAAGAAGGACGAGACCAAGGCCGAGGAGCTGGTCGAGAAGGTGCTGGCCGAAGCCCAGGCCTGATCGACGTCCGGCGACGACGACCCGCGACGACCGCCCCTGCCGGGCGGTCGTCCTCGTCGGAGCCGGGGAGGACACCTCGTGGCTGTACGACCGCGGACCGGCCGTCCCATGGTCGAGGTGCTGCGGCTGGCGATCGTGCTGTTGTTCACCGCCGCCGGTCATGCGGTCGGCACGGGCCTGGACGACCTGCTCGGACGCGGTGAGCCCGAGACGACCCGGCTGGTCGCCTCGGTACTCGGCGCGTTGACCGGCTATCTCGCCGGCGGCTGGCTCGGTCGCGCCGTCGTGCGGGGCGTGGACACCGCAGGCTCCGCGCTCGAGCACGTGCCGGCCGCCAAGCTCGTCGCCGCCTGCATCGGTGCGGCGCTCGGCGCACTCGCCGGCCTGGTGGTCCTGCTCCCGGTGGTCCTGCTGCCCTACCAGCGCTACACCGTGCCGGTGATGCTGCTGGTGGTGTTGGTGCTCGCCTACGCGGGCGGGCGCCTCGGCAGCGCCCGCGGCGCCGACCTCGGGCGCTTCGTCGGCGTTCGGGGCCGCCTCGACGTGCGCACCCCCTCGCGCGGGTCGGGGGTGAAGGTGCTCGACACCTCGGCACTGGTCGACGCCCGGGTCGTCGACGTCGCGCGAGCCGGCTTCCTCGAGGGCACCCTGGTCGTCCCCACCTTCGTGCTCGACGAACTGCAGGCGCTGGCCGACGCGGGCGAGGACCACCGGCGGCGGTCGGGTCGTCGCGGGCTCGAGGCGCTGCACATGCTGCAGGACGAGTCGCTGGTGGCGGTCGAGGTCACCGAGGAATCCGTGCCCGGCGTCGCCGAGGTCGATGCCAAGCTGGCCACGCTGTGTCGCCAGCGGGGTGCGGCACTGATCACCACCGACGGCAACCTGGCGCGCGTCGCCGAGATCGGTGGGGTACGGGTGCTCAACCTGCACGCCCTGGCGGACGCGGTCCGCCCGCCCGTGCTGCCCGGCGAACGCCTCGTGGTGCGGCTGGTCCGCCCGGGCCGGGACGCCGGTCAGGGGGTGGCCTACCTCGACGACGGGACCATGGTGGTCGTCGAGGGCGGCGCCGGACGGATCGGCGAGGAGTTGCCCGTCGACGTGACCTCGATCGTGCAGAACCGCCAGGGCCGCATGCTGTTCGCTTCCTGCTCCGGCGGCGACGATGTCCGGACCCGGCGATGAGGTTCGGCGTGGTCGTCGTCGCGGCCGGGGTCGGTGAGCGGTTGGGGCATGGGCGCCCGAAGGCGCTGGTCGAGCTGGCGGGCCGTCCACTGCTCCACCACGCCCTCCGCGGCCTGCACCGGGCCGGCATGCCGCCCGCGGTGGTCGTCCACACCCCGGGGGAGGAGGCGGCGTTCCGGACCGCCGCCGCCGAGTTCGAGGTGGCTGCCCTCGTGCCCGGGGCTGCAACCCGCACCGGCAGCGTCGCCGCGGGCCTTGCGGCATTGGGTCCGACCCCTGACGTGATCCTCGTCCACGACGCCGCCCGGGCGCTGACCCCCCCGTCGGTGATGCGGGCCGTCGCCGCCGCCGTGACCGGTGACGTGGTCGCGGCAGCCCCGGGTATGCCGGTCAGCGACACGCTCAAGCGGGTCAGCGGCGACGAGGAGGTGGTGGCCACGGTCCCCCGCGAGGACCTGCGGGCGATCCAGACCCCACAGGCGTTCACGCGCGCGGCGCTGTCCGCGGCCCACGCCACCCGGGAGGAGGCCACCGACGACCTCGCCCTCGTCGAGCGATTGCTCGCCGACGGGCGCCTCCGTGGGCGTATCGTGGTCGTCGCCGGCGCCGCGACGGCCATGAAGGTGACCTATCCGCACGACCTGGTCGTCGCCGAGGCGCTCCTGCGGGCCGGCAGCGAGGAATGAGGATGGACCTGCGGATCGGCAACGGACTGGACGTGCACCCCTTCGCGTCGGACGGCGACCGCGTCCTGGTCCTGTGCGGCGTCGAGGTCGCCGAGGGACCCGGCCTCGACGGCCACTCGGACGCGGACGTCGCCACGCACGCGGTGGCGGACGCGTTGCTCGGGGCACTCGCGATGGGCGACCTCGGCAGCTGGTTCGGCGTCGACGAGCCCGAGGTCGCCGGCGCCGACTCGTTGCGTCTGCTCGCAGCCGTCGTCGCCGGGGTCGCCGACCGTGGCTGGGCGCCGGCCAACGTCGACCTGACGGTGGTCGCCCAGGGGCCCCGGTTGTCGCCCTACCGCGAAGCGATGCGGGACCGCCTCGCGAGGGTGCTCCACCTCGACCTGGACGCCGTCTCGGTCAAGTTCACCACCACCGACCGGCTCGGGTTCCTCGGACGTGGCGAGGGCATCGCGGCCTGGGCCACCGTCACGGTGCTCCGGCGGAGCGGCGCAGCGACACAGCATTAGACTCGTCCTGCCGTGCGCCCGACGTTCGCCCTCGTCCGCGGCGCCCCCGCCACACTCCCGACCCGGTGGTCCGACGTTGTCCCTGGTCCTGTACGACACCCTGCGACGCGACAAGGTCGCCTTCGAGCCGCGCGAACCCGGACGGGTCTCGCTCTACGTCTGCGGCCCGACGGTGCAGGCGGACGCCCATGTCGGCCACGGTCGGCTCGCGGTGGTCACCGACGTGCTGCGGCGCTACCTGTTGCACCGCGGTGACGAGGTCACGTTCGTCCAGAACGTCACCGACATCGACGACAAGATCATCCTGCGCGCGCGACGCGAGAAGGTCGACCCCGCCGTCATCGCGACCCGTTACACGCGGGCCTGGAACCGCACGATGGACACGCTCGGGGTCATGGCGCCCGATGTCCAGCCCCTCGCGACCGGTCACCTGCTGGAGATGCAGGCCCTGATCCAGGAACTGATCGAGCAGGACAAGGCCTACGCCGTCGACGGTGACGTCTTCTTCCGCGTCCGCGCCTTCGAGGGCTACGGCAAGCTGTCCGGTCGGCGGATCGACGACATGCAGCAGGGCGAGGACGTCGTCGACGCCGACCGCAAAGACGACCCGCTCGACTTCGCCATGTGGAAGTCGGCCAAGCCAGGGGAGCCGTCGTGGCCCTCGCCGTGGGGTGACGGGCGGCCCGGCTGGCACATCGAGTGCTCCGCGATGGCGGTCAAGCACCTCGGCGAGGGTTTCGACATCCACTGCGGTGGCCTCGACCTCGTCTTTCCCCACCACGAGAACGAGATCGCCCAGCACGAGGCCGCACACGGCGGCGTGTTCGCCCGGCACTGGGTCCACAACGGCATGGTGCGGATGGGCGACGAGAAGATGTCGAAGTCCGTCGGCAACGTGGTCTCGCTCACCGACGCGGTCGCCGAGTGGGGCGTCGGGCCCCTGCGCCTGTGGTACTTGTCCGCCAGCCATCGCAGCCCGCTCACCTTCGACACCGAGCGGCTGCGTGACGCCGAGGCCGCCCACCAGCGGTTGACGACGTTCCTGCGCTCGGCCCGCCGCATGGCCGACGGCGCGACGGCAGACCAGAGCGCCGGCGAGCGGCACCTCGAGGCGTTCCGCGACGCCATGGACGACGACCTCAACGCCCCACAGGCCGTCGCCGCCCTGCACGAGCTGGTGTCGGTGGGCAACGAGCGCCTGCCGGCGGCCGAGAAGGGTGATGCGGCGGCCCGGGCGGACGTCGCCGGACTCGCCGACGCGCTGGTGTCGGTCGGCGACGGCGTGTTCGGCCTCGGCCTCGAGGCGGCCCTCGCGGACGCGTCCGCCCTCGAACGCCAACTGCAGCCGCTGGTCGGGCAGCTGCTCGAGCAACGGGCCCAGGCGCGCGCCGACCGGGATTTCGCCGCCGCCGACCGCATCCGCGATCAGCTCGCTTCCGCGGGGGTCGTCGTCGAGGATCGCCCCGACGGGCCGCGCTGGTACGTGGCGTGAGTCGCGGCGGCCGCGGCGGTGCCGCCCGCCGGACCGGTCAGGACCGCGGCCGTCGCCATGCCCGCGCGAACGTCGGCGACGGTGGGGACGGTCGCGTCGTCGTCGGCCTGCATCCGGTCCGCGAACTGCTGCGTGCGGGTCGTCCGGTGCGGCGCCTGCTCGTTGCCGACACCCGGGACGCCTCGGCGGTGCTCGCCGAGATCCTCGGCCTGGCCCGCGACGCCGGGATCGTCGTCGAGGAGGTCGACCGCGCACGGATCGACGACCGCGCCGAGGGCCAGGTCCACCAGGGCGTGCTGGCGATCGCGCCGCCGTTCCCGTACGCCATGCTCCCCGACGTCGTCGCTCGCCCGCGGACCGAGCCGTTGCTGCTCGTGGCGCTCGACTCGGTGACCGACCCACACAACCTCGGCTCCATCGCACGCACGGCCGACGCCGTCGGCGCCCACGGGTTGCTCCTGCCGTCGCGTCGGGCGGCCTCCGTGACACCGACGGCCGAGAAGGCGGCTGCGGGCGCGCTCGCGCACCTTCCGGTGGTACAGGTCGCCAACCTGGTGCGGACGCTGAAGGAGATGCAGGGCGGCGGCACGTGGGTGGTCGGCCTCGACGGCGACGCCCCCGACCCGATCGGCGACTGCCGGCTCCTGGCCGACGCCCTGGTGCTGGTCGTCGGTGCCGAAGGTCGCGGCCTGTCGCGGCTGACCGCCGAGACGTGTGACCAGCTGGTGCGGCTGCCGATGCGCGGCGCCGTGGGCTCCCTCAACGCCTCCGTCGCCGCAGCCGTCGCCCTGTACGAGGTGCTGCGCCACCGCGGCTGACCGAACGGCCCTCCAGCGGCGCAACCCGGGGGTCGGTCGCTCGTTGGGTCGTGCGACCGGGGTCGTCGACCCCGGCCGGACGGGGGGCGACGATGACCCAGCGAACCGGGCTGACGAGCGGGCAGCGACGCACCAGCGCGCCACTGCGACGCCGACACCACGCGTCACGGCACACCGGGCTCTCCGACGAGTCGTTGGTCGACCGGGCCCGAGGCGGGGACGAGCGGGCGACGACCGAACTGCTGGCGCGCTACCGCGGCTTCGCGCGTGCGCGTGCACGCAACTACTACCTCGTCGGGGGCGACCGCGAGGACCTCGCCCAGGAAGCGATGATCGGGCTGTTCAAGGCCGTCCGCGACTTCGCCCCGAGCGGCGGCTGCTCGTTCCGCTCGTTCGCCGAGCTGTGCATCACCCGCCAGGTGCTGAGCGCCGTACGCAGCGCGACCCGCCAGAAGCATGCGCCGCTCAACGGCTCCGTCAGCCTCGACGGGCCACCCGGCGACGGCGACCGCGTGGCCGGCAGCCTGGCCGAGACGTTGACCGCGGGCGACCACGAGGACCCGCTCGCGTTGCTCGTCGGCGCGGACGAGGTCCATCGGCTACGGACGGGGCTCGCGCGCGTCCTGTCCGGATTCGAGGCCGAGGTGCTCGAGCTCTACCTCGACGGACGCAGCTACGACGAGATCGCCAGCCGTCTCGGCCGACACACCAAAGCGGTCGACAACGCGCTGCAGCGCATCAAGCGCAAGCTCGAGGACCGTGTCGCCGCGTAGGGGCGGGTAGTTTCGGACGTCCCGTTGCCCGGTCGACGTCCAGGAGCCCCGCGTGCGCGCGAACGACCTCGAACACCTCGTGCTTCCCGCCGACCCGCAACTGCACCCCGACGGGGTCCGGGTCGCCTTCGTGCTCGCTGAGCACGACCTCGACAACGACCGCAACCTGCGGTCGATCCACCTGTTCGACGGCGTGCGTACGCGCCGCTTCACCCATGGCATGTCGGACCGCTCCCCGAAGTGGTCGCCCGACGGCCGGTGGCTCGCCTTCCTGCGCACCGCCGAGGGCGACGACCAACGCCCGCAGCTGGTGATCATGCCGGCCGACGGCGGCGAGGCGCAGCGACGCACCGACCTGCCGCTCGGCGTGTCCGGCTTCGCGTGGTCGCCCGACTCGGAACAGCTGGTGCTGGTGGCCGCCCGCTATGCCGACGAGGTGGCGGACCTCGACGACGACGAACGGCGCCGCCGACCAAAGCGCGTGACCAGGCTGCCCTACCGCACCGACGCGGGGGGCTGGGTGCACGACCGCACCGACCACCTCTACCTCGTCGGCCTCGACGGCAGCGACGAACCGCAACGGCTGACCACCCCTGACCGCGACCACGGCGACCCGAGCTGGCGGCCGGACGGCAAGGCGATCGCCTTCATCGCGCGGCCCGAGGCCGGTGACGACCTCGCGCCGGACACCCAGGTGTTCGAACTCGACGTCGACTCGCACGAGGTACGGCCGCTGCTCGCCCCCGGGTCGTGGGCGTGGGTCAGCTATGCCCCGGACGGCCGGCTCTTCGTCGTGGGGCAACGCGACCCCTTCGACTGGCCCGGCAACCACGGCGTGTTCTGGTGCCGCCCCTCCGAGACCGGGGACCAGCCGTTCGAACCGGTGGAACTGCTGGCGCACCTCGACCGTGACGTGCTCCCCGGCGCGCCGGCCAACGCCACGACGGGCCCGCAGTTCGTCGACGGCGGCTTCCTGATCGCCCTCGAGGACGCGGGTACCACCAAGGTGGTCCGGGTGGACCTCGACGCATGGGATCCGGAGGGCGACACGCCACCGCAGGTCACCGAGGTCGTGACCGGGCCTCGCTGCATCACCGGATACGGCGCGCGCGGCGACGGCTCGGCGATGGCGTTCACCATGACCGACCCCTCGACGCCGGGTGAACTCATCTGGTTGCAGGACGGTCGCGAACGCAACGTCACGGACCTGGCGAAGAACTTCCGCGCGAAGGTCGACGTGCGGCCGACCCAGCGGTTCGCGTTCGAGCGCGACGGTGCGTCCATCGATGCCTGGGCGGTCCTGCCCGACGGCTTCGACACCGCCGCCGAAGCGAGCGTCCCGCTGCTGATCAACATCCACGGCGGCCCGACCTCGCAGTACGGCGACTACTTCTTCGACGAGTTCCAGGTCGAGGCCGGTGCCGGCTACCTGGCGGTGGGCTGCAACCCCCGTGGCTCGTCGGGGCGCGGCGCGGAATGGGCACGCGCGGTCGTCGGCGTGTGGCACGACCACGGGTCGGTGGACACCCTCGACCTCGAAGCGCTCGTCGACGCCACGCTCGAACGCTTCCCCCAGGCCGATCCCGAACGCATCGGCATCATGGGCGGCTCCTACGGCGGCTACGCGACGGCGCGCCTGATCGCGCGGTCGGACCGCTACCGCTCCGCGATCGTCGAGCGGGGACTCCTCGTCTGGGAGTCGTTCTCCGGAACCTCCGACATCGGGCCCTACTTCGACCGGATGTTCCTGTCCGCCTCGCTGCCCGACGGCGTCGAGACCCACCGCACTGCGAGTCCGGTGTGGACCGCCTCGACGGTGACCGCGCCGACCCTGGTCCTGCACAGCGAGGCGGACTACCGCTGCCCGATCGAGCAGGGCGAGCAGTACTTCCTCGCCCTCAAGCGCGCCGGCGTGACCACCGAGATGGTCCGCTTCCCCGACGAGACCCACGAACTGTCCCGCAGCGGCAGTCCGAAGCACCGCGTCGAGCGGTTCGAGGTGGTCCTCGACTGGCATGCCCGGCACCTGCTCGGCAAGGACGGGAACGAGGCCGACGACGCGGCCTCCGCCACCGCCGTGAGCCCCGAGGTCGGCTGACGTTGCTCCGGGCGGGATGCCGCTACCGTTCCGCCTCCCGCCGAGGTAGCTCAGTTCGGTAGAGCGCCCGCCTTGTAAGCGGATGGTCAGGGGTTCGAATCCCCTCCTCGGCTCCAGCGAGTGACGACCTTCGTTCCCGGAGCACAATGTGGGGGCCACCACCGGGCCCGGTAGCGGTGGGCCTGCCGGTTTTCGGTCCGGGAGCCGAAAGGAGGGCGCGCGCAGCGCCTGGTCGCGAGGCACCGTGCCGGCTTTCGTTCCGGGAGCCGAAAGTGGACCGCCCCGCCCGTCGGTCCCGGGCGGGGCGGCGTCCATTTTCGTGCCCCGGGCCGAAACGGGGCCGGTCCGCCAGGGCCCGGCGGTCGTGCCCGTACCTGCGCCCGTGTAGTTGCACGCGTGTCATTCGTCTGCGACGCTGGGAACCCGTCGAGCCCTGGAGTCCGTCCCGTGAGCGCCGAACCGCACGATGTCGCGGCCGCAGGCACCGGTATCGACCAGCGTGCGCGCCAGATCCTCGACTTCGAGCGCGAGTGGTGGCGGTACGCCGGCGCCAAGGAGCAGGCGGTACGCGACCAGTTCGACCTGTCGCCGACGCGCTATTACCAGCTGCTCAACGAGGTGATCGACGACGAGGCCGCCCTGGCCTACGACCCGATGCTGGTCAAGCGCCTGCGTCGGCTGCGATCGGCCCGCCAGCGTCAGCGCGCCGCGAGGCGCCTGGACGCCGACGCCCGCTAGGCGATCGATGGAGACCGCGCCGCGCGACGAGGCACCGGAGAGCGTCGGCGCCGCGCTGGCGCGACGGTTGGGCATCGCCCTGGCCGTGGTGGTGGTGACCTCTGGCGCGTTCGCCTTCGTCGGCGCGATGGACCGCACGCCGCCCGAACAGGTGGCGGCCGGCGGGATCGACGATCCTGCCGCGGACGAGGACGCCGCACCCGACGCCGAGGCGACCCGCGAGCCCACGCCGCCCGTCGACGAGGCCAGCGAGGAACCGGAGCCGGAGCCCGAACCCGAGCCGGAACCCGAACCCGAACCCGAACCCGAGCCCGAACCGGAGCCCGAGCCGGAACCCGAGCCCGAACCGGAGCCCGAGCCCGAACCCGAGCCCGAACCGGAGCCAGCGATCGCCCCCGGGAACATCTCGATCCAGGTCCTCGACGGCTACAAGGCCGACGGGGGCGCCGCGGCTCGTGGTGTCGCCCAGCAGTTGCGCGGCGGGGGCTACCGCGTCGTGGCCGAGAACCAGGCCCTCGACTACACCGTCACCACGGTGCTCTGGACCAGTGGCAACGAGGCGGCGGCGCGCCAGGTCGCGGCCGCGATCGGCGCGGGCGACGTCCGGCCACAGCCGGGCAACCTGTCGGAGTCGGTCAGCGTCCACGTGGTCGTCGGCGCCGACCGGGGTTGAGCGCCGGTCAGTTGTTCTGCAGCAACTCGAGCTTCTCGAGGATCATGCGTCGACGCCGCTCCTCCTCCTCGGGGGCGGTCGCGAGCACGTCCTGCAGCACCTGCGACAGGGCCAACGGCGAGAACGGCTTGGTGATGTAGTCGGCCGCGCCGTGCGACCAACCGCGGATCTGGTCCTGGTCCTGCACCTTGGCGGTCAGGATGACGACCGGGATGTCGCGCGTCGCCTCGTCGGCCTTGATGGCCTCGAGCACCTGCCAGCCGTCGAGCTTGGGCATCATCACGTCGAGCAGCACCACGTCGGGGTGGTGGGCCCGCACCTTGGCCAGGGCGTCCTCCCCGTCGCTGGCCTCGATGACGTCGTAGCCCTCGAACTCGAGGTTGACGCGGCACAGCAGCAGGACGTCGGGTTCGTCGTCGACGACCAGTACGCGGCGCCGTTCGTTGTCGGCCATCCTGGAGCACCTTTCGGGGATTGCCAGGTGAGGAGTATGGCCCCTGTCGGCCGAGACGTCTTGTTCTCCAGCCTCCGGGCCGCGCGGGGCGCCCGGGCCGACGTCGTCGCGCACAGGTGACTAGATTCGTCGACCGCGCCGAGATCCACGTTTGACGACGCCGACGAGGGGCTTGCTCCATGTCCGAGGTGCTGGGCACGATCAGCGATTTCGTCTGGGGCCCGTGGCTGCTCATCCCGCTGTTGCTGCTCACCGGCCTGTACCTGACCGTGCTGCTGCGTGGCGTGCAGTTCCACAAGCTCACCTACGCCCTGTGGCTGGCGTTGATCAAGCGCAAGGAGGCCGGCGGCGAGGGCGACGTCACCCACTACCAGGCGCTGGCGACGGCGCTGGCCGCCACCATCGGGGTCGGCAACATCGCCGGGGTCGCCACGGCGATCGGCATCGGCGGTCCGGGCGCCCTGTTCTGGATGTGGATGACGGGCCTGGTGGGCATGGCCACCAAGTACGCGGAGGCGTTCCTCGGGGTGAAGTACCGCCGTCGCGACGCCGCCGGCGAGCAGTCGGGCGGCCCGATGTTCTACCTGCGCGACGGGGTCGGAGGGACGCTCGGCAAGGTCCTCGGGATCCTGTTCGCCGTGTTCGCCGCGGTCGCCGCGTTCGGCATCGGCAACGGCGTCCAGGCCAACACCGTGGCCGACGTCATGAGTGACGAGTTCGGTGTCGCCACCTGGCTGACGGGCCTCGTGCTCGTGCTCGGCGCCGGTGCCGTCCTGATCGGCGGCATCAAGGCGATCGGGCGTTTCGCCGCCGCCTTCGTGCCGGTCATGGCGATCATCTACCTCGTCGGCGCCACGATCGTGCTGGCCGCCAACGCCGCCGAGATCCCCGGTGCGCTGGCCATGATCTTCTCCGACGCCTTCACGGGCACGGCGGCGACGGGCGGTTTCGTCGGGGCCGGGCTGCTGACGGTGATCCGGATGGGTGTCGCACGCGGCATCTTCTCCAACGAGTCCGGCCTCGGCACCGGCGCCATCGCCGCCGCGGCGGCACAGACCACGAATCCGGTGCGCCAGGCCCTGGTGTCGATGACGCAGACCTTCCTCGACACGCTGGTGGTCGTCACGTTCACCGGCCTGACCCTGGTCGTCACGGGGGTCTGGGAACTCGGCGAGGAGGAGGGTGCGACCCTCACCTCGCAGGCCTTCTCGCAAGGTCTGCCCGGCGAGTGGGGCAGCATCATCGTCACCCTCAGCGTCGCGTTCTTCGCCTTCTCCACCCTGCTGGGGTGGGCGTACTACGGCGAACGCAACATGGACTTCCTGTTCGGGCGCCGCGCCGTGGTGCCCTACCGGGTGCTGTTCATCGCCGTCATCTTCGTGGGCGCGACCGCCGAGTTGGAGGTCGTGTGGACCTTCTCCGACATCCTCAACGGACTGATGGCGTTGCCCAATCTGGTCGGCCTGCTGTTGCTCTCCGGACTCGTTGCCCGCGAGACGCGGGTGTATCTGGGGCGGCGCGACTGGAAGGACCTCGACGCGCCGAGCGACGCGTCACCGCCGAGCCGGTGACGGCCGCGGCCGCGCCGTGCAGAAGGATCGACGTCGTGGCGATCGTGCGCATCCCGACCCCGTTGCGGGCGCTCACCGGGGGTCGCCCCGAGGTGGCCGTCGAGGGCGCTGACCTCCGCGCGGTGCTCGTGCGCCTCGGGCAGGACCATCCCGGGTTGCTCGAGCGGATCGTCGACGACGAGGGACGGCTGCGCCCGTTCGTGCACGTGTTCGTCGGCGCCGAGGACGTGCGGTCGCGCGAGGGCCTGGCCACCGAGGTCGGCGCGGACGACACGGTGTCCATCGTGCCGGCCGTGGCCGGCGGAGTCGCTTGACCGACCCCGCCCGTCCGCGCCCCGACCTGCCAGGGCCACACGGCCGGTGGTCCGACGGGCGAATGCCTACCCGAACGGTCGCGTTCAGACGACCAGGTGAACGGCGATGCTGCGGCTGTTCGAGTTTCTACGGGAAGTGGTGGGGCAGTGGGCAGCGATGCAGGACACCCAGGTCGGGTGAGCGCAGTTCTCCTGGCGATGTTGCTCGCGGTGGGCGCCGTCGGGTGGTGGGCGATCGACACCTGGGAGCACGACGGGGCACCGCACCACGCGGCCGACGTCGCCGATGTCGAGGCCGCCCTCCCCGTGTCGCAGGCCGGACCGGGACTCTCGCTGCACCTGGCCGTGCCGCGCCAACTCGTTCCGGGCCACCGGGCCCCGGTGCACCTCGCCGTCCGCGGGAGCGAAGGTCGTAGCCTCGCGCCGGACACCCGGCTGGTCGTCTACGCCGTCGTCGACGGGGTGTCCGACGCGCCAGCACCAGTCGTCGTCGGGGGTCCGGCGGCCCGGCCGACGAGCGCCGGTGAACTCGCCCGCGCGCCGCTGTACCTGCTGCCTGCCGGTGACCCCCCCTGTGGTGAGGTCGTCGGGGAACTGCGGGTACGAGTGGCGCTGATCGGCGAGCAGCCCGTCGAGGCCGAACAGGTGCAGGAGTTGGTCGGTCCCGACTGCGACGGCCCGCAGGTGGTGCCGGCACCCGAGACGGTGAACTTCGACCGTCCGGTGCTGGCCACCGAGAGTGGCTGGTACGACGATCTCGAACGCCTGCTCCGCGAGCCGCAGCAGGAGCGCGTGCGCCCGCGTCGAACCGTCAGTGCCCCGACCCGGCCCGCGTCGCCGCAACCGACGACCGAGCCGGAGCCGACGCCCGAGCCCGGGCCCGAGCCCGAGCCGAAGCCGGAACCCAAGCCGGAACCCCAGCCCGAGCCGAAGCCGGAACCCAAGCCGGAGCCGAAGCCCGAGCCGGAGCCGGAGCCGAGCCCCACGCCTGCGCCGCCCGCACCACCGCGGCCGTCGCCACCGCCACCGGACGAGACCGCCGGCGACCAGGGCTGAGGATGTCCGGTCAGCCCGCGAGCAGCGGGAGGCACACGAGGTAGCCGAGCAGCAGCGCAGCCCCCTCCCAGCGCACGACGCGTTTGCCGGTCACCATGAACGCCGTGGCGAGCACGCTCACCCCCACCATGAGGATGGTCGCGAAGCCGACGATGGTGGGGTCGCTGAGCGGGCCGGGACCGGCCAGACCGGCCACGGCCGCGACCGCTCCGGAGTTGAAGAGGTTGCTGCCGAGCAGGTTGCCGACGATGAGGTCGGTCTGCCCCTTGCGCGCCGCCTGGACGGCCGTCGCCAACTCGGGGAGCGAGGTCCCGATCGCCACGACCGTGAGTCCGACGAACCCCTCGGCCAGCCCGAGCTCGGCCGCGATGGTCGAGGCGGAGGTGACCAGGATCTGCGCCGCGATCAGGGTCCCGACCAGGCCCAGCACCGTGCGGGTCCACTCCCGGGGCAGGGACGGCCGCTGCGCACCGACGTACTCGTCGACGCCTCCGGCGAGGCTCTCGTTGCCGGTGCCGCCGCGCGAGGACCGCAAGATCAGGGTCAGCGCCACCAGCAGCAACAGCCCGAGCAGCGCGGCATTCCACCGGCTGAGTCCGCCCTGGACGAGCACGGCGAACACGACCGTCAGGGCCAGCGACAGGGGCGCCTCGCGTCGCAGGACGCTGGAACCGACCGCGATCGGCGTGATCATCGCGGCCACACCCAGTACGAGGGTCAGGTTGGCCACGTTCGAGCCGACGATGTTGCCCACGCCGATGTCGAGCGAGCCCTGTCCGGCCGCGAGGCCGGAGACGACCATCTCGGGCGCACTGGTGCCGAACCCGATGACCACGGCGCCGACCACGATGGCCGACAGCCGCATGGCTGTGGCGATGCGTGCGGCGCCGGCCACGAACTGGTCGGCGGCGAACGTGAGGAGCGCGAGGCCGGCGAGGACCCCCAGGACGGGCATCAGCATGCGCGGACGGTAGCCGGTGGGTCGCCCCCGATAGGCTCGCCGCCCCACCGCGAACGACGGTGGCTCGGTTCGACGAGGAACGGCGCGATGACGGGGCGGGTCCTGGTGGCGGCGGCCGTGGCGGCCGCCACGCTGCTGGCCGGCTGTGGTGACGACACGCCGGACGCCGACCCGACCGGTCAGACGGCAGAGGACGTGGACATGCAGCAGCGCCCCGACCCGGCCAGCGAGCTCCCCGAGTTGGGCACACCACCGCCCGACGACCTCGTCACCAACGACCTGGTCGTCGGCGACGGGGACGAGGCCACGGTCGGCTCACGCGTGACGGTGCAGTACGTGGGTGTCGCCTGGTCCACCGGCGAGGAGTTCGACGCGTCGTGGGATCGCGGCCAACCCTTCAGCTTCACCCTCGGGGCGCAGGACGTCATCGCGGGCTGGGACCAGGGCGTCGAGGGCATGCGTGTCGGTGGGCGGCGTCAGCTGATCATCCCGCCGGATCTCGCGTACGGCGACCGTGGTGCCGGCAACGGCGTCATCGCCCCCGGCGAGACGCTGGTGTTCGTGGTCGACCTGCTGGACGTCCAGGCCTGAGCATGACCGCCTCCGCCGACCTGCACCCGTCGCTCACGCCGCTGGCGCCGCTGCTCGGGACCTGGGCCGGCGAAGGCGAGGGCCACTATCCCACCATCGCCGCGTTCCGCTACCGCGAGCAGGTCAGCTTCACCCACGTCGGCAAGCCGTTTCTCGTCTACGCCCAACGCACGGCGCACCCCGACAGCGGGGCCCCGATGCACGCCGAGGTCGGCTACCTCCGGATCGTCGCGGACGTCGATCCGACCTCGGTGGCGGTCGAGTTCGTGCTCGCCCACCCGACCGGCATCGTCGAGGTCGAGGAGGGCCGCTTCGCCGACGGCGTCATCGAGTTGCGCACGACCACGGTGGGGCGCACCGCGACCGCCAAGCAGGTGCGCTCCCTGCGGCGCCGGTTCGTCCTCGACGCCGACGTGCTGGCCTACGACGTCTGGATGGCACACGCGGACACGCCCGAGACCCACCACCTGCAGGCCCGCCTGCACCGCCGAGCGGCGGCGGACGCGTGACCGAGCGCCTGGTCGTCGTCGGTGGCGACGCCGCAGGGATGAGTGCGGCCAGCCAGGCCCGGCGCCGGCGTGGTCCCGACGTCCTCGAGATCGTGGTCCTCGAGCGCGGCAGCGACACCTCGTACTCGGCCTGCGGGATCCCGTACTGGATCGGCGAGGTGGTCGATGCGCGCGAGGACCTCGTGGTCCGGACGCCGCAGCAGTTCCGGGACGTCCATCACATCCAGGCGCGGACCCGGCACGAGGTCGTCGCCGTCGACACCGACGCCGGACGGGTACGCGTGCGCGACCTCGGTTCGGGTCGGGAGTACGACGAGCCCTACGACCAGCTGCTGCTGGCGATGGGCGCCGTGCCACTGCGCCCCGACCTACCGGGGCTCGACGGGCCGGGAGTGTTCGGGGTCCAGACGCTCGACGACGGACAGGCCATCCTCGACCACCTCGACGCCAAGGACGTCCGTCACGCCGTGGTGGTCGGTGCCGGCTACATCGGCCTGGAGATGGCCGAGGCGATGGTCGTCCGCGGCTACACCGTCGACCTGATCGAGCGGACCGAACGGCCCATGCGCACGATCGACGCCGATCTCGGGTGCCAGGTCGCCGACGCGATGCAGGGCATGGGCATCCGGCTCCACCTCGAGACGGAGGTGGTGGCGGTCGAGCACCACGGCGACCGGGGCATGCGCGTGACCACGTCGGCCGGTGAGCTGCCGGCGGACGTCGTGATCCTTGGCCTGGGGTCGCGACCGAACACCGAGCTCGCACGTGCGGCGGGCATCCCCGTCGGTGACGAGAGCGGCGGCGTCGTGGTCGACGTCCGCCAGCGGGCCCGGGTGGAGGGGGTCTGGGCCGCCGGTGACTGTGCCGAGGTGCACCACCGCGTCACCCGAGCGCCGACCACCATCGCGCTCGGGACGATCGCCAACAAGACCGGCCGCGTCGCGGGCATCAACCTCGGCGGCGACTACGCCACCTTCCCCGGCGTGCTCGGCACCGCCGTGACCAAGATCTGCGGGGTCGAGATCGGTCGCACCGGTCTCGGCGAAACCGATGCCCACGCGGCCGGCTACGACCCCGTCTGCGCCACGGTCGAGACGACCACCAAGGCCGGCTACTGGCCCGACACGGCGAGCATGCAGGTCAAGGTGATCGCGGAGCGCCGCTCCGGCCGGCTCCTCGGGGCGCAGATCGTCGGCGAGGAAGGGTCGTGCAAGCGGATCGACACCTTCGCGGCCGCCCTGTGGAACGAGATGACGGTCGAGGAGCTGCTCAACGTGGACCTGTCCTACGCGCCGCCGTTCTCGGCCGTCTGGGACCCGGTCCTCATCGGCGCACGCAAGGCGTGGGACGCCGTGCTGGCCGACGAAACCCGCTGACCAGCGGCCGCCCGTCGAACCGCGCGTTACGGGGTGGCCGACCCGCTCATGCCTTCTTGCGCGACCGGTTGGCGTTGCGCACGTCGGCGTTGGTCTCGATGTACTCGATCACCTTGCCGGCGACGTCGATGCCGGTGGAGGTCTCGATGCCCTCGAGCCCCGGGGACGAGTTGACCTCGAGCACGACGGGCCCGTGGTTGGAGCGCATCAGGTCGACGCCGGCGACGTTGAGGCCGAGGATCTTGGCGGCGCGCTTCGCCGCGGCGCGCTCCTCGGGGGTCAACCGGATCTTCTTCGCTTCGCCACCCCGGTGCACGTTCGAGCGGAACTCGCCGGGGGCGGCGGTGCGCTCCATCGCCGCGACGACGCGGTTGCCGACGACGAAGGCGCGGATGTCGGAGCCGCCGGCCTCCTTGATGAACTCCTGCACGAGGATGTTGGCGTTGAGCTGACGGAACGCCCCGATCACCGATTCGGCGGCCTTCTTCGTCTCGGCGAGGACGACGCCCATCCCCTGGGTGCCCTCGAGCAACTTGACGACCACCGGGGCCCCGCCGACCAGGGCGACGAGTCCGTCGATGTCCTTGGTCGAGTGTGCGAACGACGTCACCGGGAGGCCGACCCCCTCCGCGGCCAACAATTGCAGCGAGCGCAGCTTGTCGCGGGAGCGGGAGATCGCCTGGGAATCGACGGCCGGGTAGACCCCCATCATCTCGAACTGTCGCACCACGGCGGTGCCGTAGAAGGTGTGCGTGGCGCCGATGCGCGGGATGACCGCGTCGACGGTGTCGAGGCGGGCCCCGCCGTAGTGGATCGCCGGGCGGTGCGAGGTGATGTCGATCACGCACCGCAGGTAGTCGACGATGCGCACCTCGTGCCCACGTTGCTCCGCCGCCTCACGCAGTCGGCGGGTCGAGTACAGCTGGGAGTTGCGCGAGAGGATCGCGAGCTTCACGTGCGCATCCGAGGGATCGGCGGCCGACGTGTCGTCGTGCCTAGGTCATGGAACGCCGCGCACGCTAGTGCGCCACACCCGCCGGCGGGTATCGGCGGGACCGCGGTGCGCGGCGGACCCGGTAGCGTCGCGGCCCATGATCGAACTGTTGCCGCTCGTCGTCACCGCCGCGCTCACGTTGCTCGCGGCGCCGCTGTGGCCGTGGAGTCGTGGCTGGTCGTGGGCGCCGGCCGGCATGCTGGCCATGGGTCTGGTCACCATGCTGCTGTTCCGGTACGCCGTCGTACCGGAGGTGTAGGCGCCACCGTCAGGCGTCGGCCGCTGCCTCCTTCGCCCGGGCCTTCTTCGCCTGCTTCCACGCGCGCACCTTCAGCAGCGTCTGCTGGTCGACGACGTCGGCGATCGAGCGGAATCCCTCCTGGCCGTAGTCCCCGGCTGCCTCGCGCCAGCCCGGCGGCGTGACACCGCACTGCTTGCCCAGCAGCGCGACGAAGATCCGCGCCTTCTGGTCGCCGAACCCGGGCAGCGCGGTGAGTCGGCGCTTCAGCTCGGGCCCGTCCGCGGCGTCCCGCCACACGCCCTCGGCATCACCGTCGTGGTCCTCGACGAGCGTGACGGCCAGTGCGTGGACCCGCTTCGCCATCGACCCCGGGTAGCGGTGGATCGCGGGCCTGACCCGGAAGAGCGCTTCGAGCTGGTCGGGGTCGAGGCCGGCGACCGCGGCCGGCGTCAACGGTCCGTCGAGCCGCTCCGCCAGGCGCTGCGGGCCGACGAATGCCTGCTCCATGGCGATCTGCTGGTCGAGCAGCATGCCGACGAGCAGGGCGAACGGGTTGTCCGACAGCAGGCGGTCGGCGTCGGGTTCTCCGGTGAGTGTCAGGGTCGGCATCGGAAAGCACGCCTCCGGGTCGTGGAGCGGTTGGTCTCGCTCAGCCGTCGCCGGCCAGCTGTACCTGCAGTTCGTCGACGAGGCGTCCGGCGAGCGGTGCGGCCACCTCGCTGCCGGAGCCGCCGTTCTCGACCAGGACCGCGAAACCGTACTGCTCCCATGAGCCGACGAACCAGGCGTGCTCGACGTCGCCGCTCGCCTGCGCGGTGCCCGTCTTGCCCTCGACCCCGCTGTCGCCGGACACCTCGGCCGCCGTGCCGTTGCCGTCGGTGACCACGGCCCGCAGCATGCGCCGCAGGTCCTCCAGGATGCCGCCACTGAGCTGGCGCGCGTCGCCCGGCGTGTCGGTCTCCATCAGGTGCGGCGGCCGCCACACGCCGGAGCGGGCAGCCGCGGCCACCGAGGCCAGGTGGAGCGGTGACACCTCGACGCGGGCCTGGCCGAAGGCCGCCGCGGCCAGTTCCGCCGTGTCCGCCGGTGTGGGGAAGGACCCGCCGAACGCGGCCAGGGGTAGTGCCGGCTCGGTCCCGAAGCCGAACCGCTCCGCAGCGGCGGTCAGCGCGTCGGCGCCCAGTTCCGACGCCGCCAGCGCGGCGAACGTGGTGTTGCACGAGTCCGCGAGCGCCTGCTGGAGGGAGGTCGTTCCCAGGTCCAGGCCACCGGCGTTGGGGACGGCGAGCCCACCGACGACGACCCGGTCGGGGCACGCGACCTCGGACGCGGGCTCGAGGCCGGAGGCGAGCAGGGCCTCGGCCGTGACGATCTTGAACGTGCTCCCGGGCGGGTAGCGGCCCTCGAACGCGCGGTTGTAGCCCGACAGGGGCCGGCTCGCGCTGGCGCGGATCGCCCCGTCGGCGGCGTCGACGACCACGATCGCGGCCTCGCCATCGAAGCCGGTGAGCGCGTTCTCGACCGCCCGCTGGACCCGGACGTCCAGGGTGGTGCGTACGGCGTCCGTCCCGCCCGACAGTGACTCGCCGAGGACCTCACGGACCGGTCCGCCGGGCCGTTCGCGCAACACGACCTGGACCCGGACGGCGTCGACGAGCTCCCGTTCGAAAACCGCCTCGAGGCCGAACTGGCCCACCTCGTCGCCGACCTCGTACGGCTCGCCGAGGCGTTCGAGCTGTTCGGCCGTCGCTTCGTCGACGCGGCCGACGACGTGTTGGGCGAATCCCTGGTCGAGCAACGCCCGACCGGTGCCCGAGCGTTGCAGGGTTCCCCGCACGCCGCGCAGCCGGCCCCACGCCTCGGCGCCCGGCTCGGCCGGCAGCGTGGTGACGGGGTAGAACCAGCCGTCGACGAGGTTGCCGCGTCCCAGGATGCGGGTGACGGTCTCGCCGCTGCCGGGGACGGCCTCCTCGAACGCCTCGACCAGCAGCTCGGTGTCCTGGACGGTGCCCGGCTCGAAGCCGAGGGTGACCAGCGACTGCTCGCCGGCGAGCTCCTCGCCACCGGACGCCAGGATCGGCGCGCGGTCGAGTTCCTCGCGCACGACCTCGAAGGCCATGCCGGGGCGCAGCGAGGGGTGCACGGCGTTCGGCGCCCAGGACACGCCCCACTGGCCCCGCTCGCGCAGCAGCTCGAGCTCGACCTCCCAGCTGATCTCGCCGTAGTCCTCCCCGACGACGGTCACGTCGACCGGCGTGCGGACCCGGCCGTCAGCGACCTGGTCCTGCTCGCGCGCCGTCGCCCGCAGCTCGCGGTACTCCAGTCCCTCGGCGAACTGCTCGTACGTGGGAACCATCGACTCGGGGGCGGCACGGGTCAGCTCCACCATCCGGTCGTGGTCGCCGGCCTCCCAGGCCGCGAGAAAGTCGGTGGCCGTCTCGGCCGGATCGGCCACTTCGGCCTCACCGCCGGTGAGCACGTCGCTCTCCGTGAGCAGCCACCAGCCGCCGTAGGCGGCACCGGCCAGTGCGCACAGGGCGACGATCGCGATCAGCAGGTCTTTCATCGCCGGTGTTCCCCGCTCCCTCGAAGCCAGGGGCGACGGTACCGCGCGGGTCCGTACGGACAGGGCGAGCCGCCCCCGCGTCGCTTGACCTTTCCGCGGCCGCCGGGTCCACTCGAGGGCACTGCCAGGGCCACTGACACACCGGTGACGGGTCCGTGGCCCGCGGTGTCGGTGCCCGGTGCCGACCCACCCTGACGTCGGGGCAGCCGCGTCCGACGTGGTCGGATGGGACCGCAGCCCGCGCCGCCCTACCCTGACGCGCACGTCGCCCTGGAGCACGAACGCCGACATGGCCAATCAACCCGCCGCCTCTTCCCAGTCGGAGCTCAACGCCTGGCTCGTCGAAGAGATGTACGAGCAGTACCGCGAAGACCCCGACGCGCTCTCCAAGAGCTGGCGCGACTTCTTCGCCGACTACCGGCCCGACGACGGGCGCGGCGGGAACGGGCGCGCGGGCCGTGCCGGAGCGGCGACCGAGGCGGCGGCGTCCGACAACGGTGCCAGCGCCGCGACGACCGTCCGCGCCGCCCCCACCGTGGCCGACGACGACCCCGACGCCCAACGCCTGCGTGGGGTCGGGGCGCGCATCGTCGAGAACATGGAGTCCTCGCTCGGGGTCCCGACGGCGACCTCGGTCCGCGACGTCCCGGCCAAGCTGCTCGAGGTCAACCGCCGCATCGCCAACAACTATCTGCGTCGCACCCGCGGCGGCAAGGTGTCGTTCACGCACCTGATCGCGTACGCCATGGTCAAGGCCGTCGAGGCCGTGCCCGCGATGAAGTCGACCTACGGCGTCACCGAGGACGGCAAGCCCGTCGTCCGCCGCACCGATCACTTCGGGCTCGGGCTGGCCGTCGACGTCGAGAACAAGGACGGCTCGCGCAGCCTGATGGTGCCCGTGATCGCCGACGCCGACACGCTGCCCTTCGACGGTTTCCTGCGGGCCTACGAGGACATCATCCGCAAGATCCGCACGGGCAAGCTCGACCCGGCCATGTTCGCCGGTGGCACCATCACGGTGACCAACCCGGGCACGATCGGCACCGTGCACTCGATCCCGCGCCTGATGTCGGGCCAGGCCGCCATCCTCGGCGTCGGGGCGATCGACTACCCGGCCGGCTACCAGGCCGCCGACCCGCGCACGATCGCCAAGCTCGGGGTGTCCAAGGTCATCACGCTGACCTCGACCTACGACCACCGGGTGATCCAGGGAGCCGAGTCTGGTCTGTTCCTCAAGCGGGTCCACGAGCTGCTGATCGGTGAGCACGGCTTCTACGACGAGGTGTACGAGGCCCTGGGCATGCCGTACGAGCCGGCCCGCTGGCGGCCGGACACGACCCACGTCGACGACGAGTTCGACCTGCTCGCCAAGCAGAGCAAGGTCGACCAGCTCGCGAACATGTACCGCGTCCGCGGCCACCTGATCGCCGACCTGGACCCGTTGCGCCTGCACCCCAAGTCGACGCACAAGGAGCTCGACCCGACCTACTACGGGTTGTCGATCTGGGACCTCGACCGCGAGTTCATCACCGACATCGGTGGCGAACCGCGCAAGATGGAGCTCAAGAACATCCTCGGCGTCCTGCGTGACGCCTACTGCCGCACGATCGGTATCGAGTACGGCCACGTGCTCGACCCCGCGCAGAAGCAGTGGATCCGCGACGAGGTCGAGGGCGTCAACGGCGACGTGTCACCCGAGGACCAGCTGTGGATCCTCGAGCGCCTGAACGCCGCCGAGGCCTTCGAGTCGTTCCTGCACACCAAGTACGTGGGTCAGAAGCGCTTCGGCATCGAGGGTGCCGAGAGCCTGATCCCGTTGCTCGACGCGATCTGCGAGGCGGCCGCGGACGCCGACATCAACGACATCGTGATGGGCATGGCGCACCGCGGCCGACTGAACGTGCTGTCCAACATCCTCGGCAAGTCCTACCAGCAGATCTTCGGCGAGTTCGAGGGGCACATCGACCCCGACACGGTGCAGGGCTCGGGCGACGTCAAGTACCACCTCGGCACGCAGGGAACCTACGAGGCCCGATCCGGCAACACCGTCGAGCTGCGGCTGCCGCCCAACCCCTCCCACCTCGAAGCCGTCAACCCGGTCGTCGAGGGGATCGCCCGCGCGATGCAGGACACCTACGACCGCGGGAACGAGGGGGTGTTCCCGGTGCTGCCGTTGCTGATGCACGGCGACGCCGCGTTCGCGGGCCAGGGCGTGGTCACCGAGACGCTGAACCTGTCGCAGCTGCGGGGCTACCGCACCGGCGGCACGATCCACGTCGTCATCAACAACCAGGTCGGGTTCACCACCTCGCCGCGGTCGGCGCGCTCGTCCTACTACGCCACCGACGTGGCCAAGACGGTCCATGCGCCGATGCTGCACGTCAACGGCGACGACCCCGAGGCCGTCGTCCGCGTCGCGCGCCTCGCCTTCGAGTACCGCCAGAAGTTCCACAGCGACATCGTCATCGACCTCGTCTGCTACCGCCGGCACGGCCACAACGAGGGCGACGACCCCTCCTTCACGCAGCCGCAGATGTACGAGGTCATCGACAACCTGCGCTCGGTCCGCAAGCTCTACACCGAGCGACTGGTACGCCGCGGCGACATCTCGATCGAGCAGGCCGAGGAGTTCCTGCAGGACTACGAGGCACGGCTCGAGGAGGCGTTCAGCTCCACCAAGCAGGCCGCACCGCCCGAGCCGCCCAAGGCGATCCGGCCCGAGGAGAGCACCTCGCTGCTGCCGCCGGCCGACACGGCGGTCCCCAAGGAGGTCCTCGACCGCATCGCCGCGAAGCAGTTCGACGTGCCCGACGGGTTCACCCGCCATCCGAAGCTCGACCGCATCTTCAAGAAGGCGCGCGAGCGCTACGAGGCGGGGACCATCGACTGGGCGCTGGGCGAGACGCTCGCGTTCGGCTCGCTGCTGCTCGAGGGGACCAACGTGCGGCTCGCGGGCCAGGACTCCCGCCGCGGCACGTTCTCGCAGCGGCACGCGGTGCAGGTCGACTTCAAGACCGGCGAGGACCACCTGCCGCTGCAGAAGCTCGCGGACGAGCAGGGCAAGTTCTTCGCCTACGACTCGCTGCTGAGCGAGTACGCCGCCGTCGGGTTCGAGTACGGCTACTCGGTGCAGAACAAGGACACACTGGTCGCGTGGGAGGCGCAGTTCGGCGACTTCGTCAACGGCGCCCAGATCATCATCGACCAGTTCATCGTCGCCGCCGAGGACAAGTGGGACGAGACCTCCGGCCTGGTGATGCTGCTGCCGCACGGGTACGAGGGGCAGGGTCCCGAACACAGCTCCGCGCGCATCGAGCGCTTCCTCATCCTGTGCGCCGAGGACAACATCCAGGTCGTCAACGCGACCACGGCCGCGCAGTACTTCCACGTCCTGCGGCGGCAGATGCACCGTGACGTGCGCAAGCCGCTGATCATCTTCACGCCGAAGTCCCTGCTGCGCTCGCCCAACGCGTTCTCGAACCTCGCCGAGTTCACCTCGGGCACCTTCCGCGAGACCCTCGACGACCCGGCGTGGGCCGCCCCGGGCACCGACGGCGAAGGCGAGGGCCGCGACCGCGACGAGGTGCGTGCGGTGACGCTCAGCTTCGGCAAGGTCGCCTACGACCTGATGCGCGCCCGCGACGAGCGCGAAGCCCCCGTCGCGGTCGTGCGGGTCGAGCAGCTCTACCCGTTCCCTGGTGACCAGATCCGCGAGATCCTGGCCTCCTACCCCAACGCGAAGGATGTGATCTGGGTCCAGGAGGAGCCGTCGAACATGGGCGGCTGGGGCTTCGTGGACGGTCGCCTGTGGAACCTGCTGGACGAGCTCGGCGACGGACGCAAGCTGCGTCATGCGGCCCGCGTGCCGTCCGCGTCGCCCGCCGCCGGTCAGCACGTGGTCCACGACCAGGAGCTCGAGCAGCTCATCGGCGACACGCTCGACCCCGTCGACGCGACCTGACGCACCGGTTCGGCGCAGCGCCCGCCCCCGGACCGGGCGCCACGTCGATTGTGGGATCGACAACGGTGAGTCCCCGAATCTGGTGGGATGCGCCAAGGGTCGGTGTTCTCGTTGTGTCGCGACCAACGTAGGGTGGCTCCCGTCCGGCCGTTGGGAGACGCGCCGGTGGGAGGGAGACCCGTGTCGGTGTCGGACGGAGCGCTGCGTGCCCACCAGGTGGTGGCGCGTTGACGCGCGTCCCGGACCGGCCTGACGCGCCCTTCGCCGCCATCGCCCGGCGCGTGCTCGACGGGCTCGACGACCTGCTGCCGCGGATGGGCGCGACCTACCAGCGCGAGATCGACGAGTACGCCCGGCTCACGCCACGGCAACTCGAGCACGAGATCCTCCAGACCTCGCGCCGGTTCATCGAGGGCTACTTCGGTCGGCTCGCGGCGGGTCGCGACGCGGAGGGGATCGACCTGTCCGCGCTGTCGCAGGCGGGCCGTCGCCGCCTGGAGATGGGCATCTCCCTCGACTCTGCCCTCCACGCCTTCCGTCTCGCCGGCCGCGAGACCTGGCAGGCGGTGGTCGCGGCGGTCGACGAGGACGAGCACCACGTGCTCGGCCCGCTCGCCGCCGCCTGGATCGACCACATGGACCGGGCGTCGTCCAGCTTCGCCGAGGGCTACGTGGCCGCGTCGCACGAGCACCTGCGCCGCCTGGACGCCCGCCGCTCGGCGATCGTGGACGCGCTGCTCGAGGCGCAGGACTGGGGCGAGGTGGCCTCGGTCGCGGCGCGGTGGTCGCTGGCGCTCGCGCCGCGGTACCGACCCGTGCTGCTCGCGGGCGACGACGTGCTGGTGCGCATCGACCTGCTCGTGCAGAACGCGCCGCCGGACACGCTGGCCGGCCGACGCGGCACCCGGGTGCTGGCGCTGCTGCCCGACGAACGGGCCGATCCGCGGCTGTTGGCGAAGGCGGCCAATGCCCAGCTGACGACCTACGGGCGCGCCGTCGCCCCCGGACCGGAACTGCTCGCCGAGGTGCGGCACGTCGAGGCGGTACTGCTCGCGGCGGAGCGCGCCGGGCATCTCGAGGGCGCCTTCGGCCCCGACGACCTGCTGCTCGAGCAGTTGCTCGCCGGCTCCGAGCGTGTGGTCGACGGTCTGGCCGCACGCGTGCTCGACCCGCTGGTGGCGCAGGATCCCGACGGCATCTTCGTCGCCACGCTTCGCACCTACCTCGCCTCGGGCTCGATCCCCGAGACCGCCGAGGTGCACGTCGTCCACCCGAACACGGTGGCATACCGGCTGCGCCGCGTCCGGGAGGTGACGGGGCTCGATCCACGGGTCCCGACGGATGCGGCCCTGCTGGTCGTGGCGGCCATGGCACGGGGGGGCACGGGGTAGCGAGTCGCCGCTCGTCCGACGGGCGCGCGGCTGCAGCGAGTTCCAACCCGGCGAATCGCCACCTCACGGTGGCGTGGCGTCTGTGCCGTCGTGGCCGGGGACAGCAAGGACGGGGCACCGCCCCCACCACGAGGGAGAGAACGACATGAGGATGACACGCCGTGACGCCCGACGTCACACGGGAGCCCGACGCCGCGTCGCGGCGGCGCTGCTGGCGGCCGCGCTGGCCGCCAGTGCCTGCGCCGCCGACGGCGACGGACCCGGCTCGCCCGGCGCGGCCGGGGACGGGACCGAACCCGCCGGCGAGGACGGCGCCGACGCGGACACCGACGCGGACGCCGGGACCGCGGACGCACCGGAAGGGGATCCGCTGCGAATCGGCATGGCGACGTCACTGTCGGGATCGATCGCCTTGTTCGGCGTCGCCAACCAGAACGGCGCGCAGCTCGCGGTCGACCAGCTCAACGCCTCTGGTGGCGTGCTCGGCCGGCCGGTCGAGCTCATCGTCCGTGACGACCAGGCCCGCCCGGAGGAGGGCGCCGCGCTCGCCCGCGACCTGATCCTCTCCGAGGGCGTGGACGTGTTGCTCGGCCCCGTGTCGTCCGGCGTGGCGCTCGCCATCACCGAGGTGTCCGAGGAGCGGAAGGTGCCGTTCATCACCCACACCGCCAACACCTCGGCGCTGATGGTCGAGCAGTTCCAGCCCTACATGGTCTCCGTGGTCCCAAACACCTACATGGAGGCCCGGGCACAGGGCGTCGACCTCGCCGACGAGCCCTACACCCGGTGGGCGACGATCGCGCCCAACTACGAGTTCGGGCAGCGACAGACCCAGACCTTCGTCGACACGATCACGGCGGAGAACGACCAGGTCGAGATCATCGCCCAACAGTTCCCCGAGCTCGGTGAGGCCGACCTGCGGCCGTTCATCACCGCGCTGATCTCCTCCGACCCCGAGGCGGTCTACTCGCCGCTGTTCGCCGGCGACCTGATCACCTTCACGCGGCAGGCGGCCGACCTCGGCTTCTTCGAGCAGGTCGAGTTCACCGCCCTGTACGAGACCGACGCGCTCGAGGAACTGCGCGACGAGGTAGATCTCGAGGGGGTCCGCGGGTACTCACGTTGCCCGTTCACCATCGACAACGACCAGATGCGCGACTTCGTCGACGCCTACCAGCAGGCCCACGACCGGGTGCCGAGCGACTGGGCGTGCATGGCCTACGACGCCGTGATGCTCTGGGCCCAGGTCGCCGAGGCCGCCGGTACCGAGGACGCGGACGCGTTCGTCGAGACGGTCGAGGACTTCTCCTTCACGGGCCTCCGTGGCGAGACCCACATCCGTGGCATCGACCACCAGGCCGCGGTGCCGTCCTACATCGGCCGGCTGACCTTCGACGACGAGCTCGGCTTCTACGTCTACACCGACCTGCAGACCGTCCCCGCCGAGGACATCTGGCTCAGCGAGGACGAGGTCACCGAGCTGCGGGGCGGGTGACCCCGCGACGCCGAACCATCGTCGATCGGAGACCGACATGAGCACGAATGCGCTGCTCCTGCAGATCCTGACCGGGCTCTCGCGCGCCGCGATCCTGTTCATCGTGGCCGCAGGACTCTCGCTGGTGTTCGGTGCCATGCGCATCGTCAACATCGCCCACGGTTCGTTCTACATGCTCGGTGCGTTCCTCGCGGTCACGGTGGCCGGGGCGGTGGCGGGACCGTTCGGTTTCGTCGCCGCCCTGGTGGTGGCGCCGCTCATCGTCGCCGTCGTCGGCGGGGTCATCGAGGTCAGTGCCCTGCGCCGGCTGTACGGCAAGGAGCACCTGCTGCAACTGCTGGCGACGTTCGCGGTCCTGCTGGTGCTGCACGACGCGGTCCGCTGGTTCTACGGCGAGCGACCCCGGTCGTTGCGGGCGCCCGAGTTCGCACGCGGATCCGTGGACCTCGCCGGCACCATCTACCCCCGGTACGGGCTGTTCATCATCGTCGCCGCCCTGCTCATCGCCGGTGGGTTGTGGGCACTGATGAGCCGGACCGGGCTCGGACGGGACATCCGCGCGGCGGTGTCCGATCCCGAGATGCTCGGCATGGTGGGTGTCGACGTCCGCCGCCTGTTCACGATCGTGTTCATGCTGGGGGCGGCGCTCGGTGGCATCGGCGGGGTGCTCGCCGCGCCGCAGACGACGCTGCTGCTCGGCATGGACGTCGACATCATCGTGCAGTCGTTCGCCGTGGTCATCATCGGCGGTCTCGGCAGCCTGCTCGGGACCGCGGTCGGCGCCGTGCTCGTCGGGGTCACCTTCGCGCTGGGGATCGTCTGGTTCCCCTCGGCGGCGATGGCCATCGTCTTCCTCGTCATGGTCGCCGTACTCGTGGTGCGGCCGACCGGGCTGTTCGGGATCCCGGAGGCATGATGTCGACCACGACCACTCCCACCCGCCGGCGCTCGCGTCGGCCGAGCCTCGCGACGCCGGACTGGATGCGTCCGCGCACCGGTTGGACCGCCGCGGCCGTGATCGCGGTTGCGGCGCCCTGGCTGGTCGACGAACGCCAGGTCTTCGTCCTGATGATGGTGCTGATCCTGGCCGTCTTCGCGACCTCGTACAACATCCTGCTCGGCAACACCGGCATGGTGTCGTTCGCCCACGCCTCGTACTACGGCGTCGGCGCCTACGCCGTCACCCTCAGCGCCCTGCACCTGGGTTGGTCGCCGCTGCTCGGTATGGCGCTCGCTCCCGTCGCGGCGGGCGCCCTCGGCTACCTGACCGGCCTGGTGGCGCTGCGTGCGACGCGGCTGTACTTCGCCCTGCTCACGCTGGCCATCGGGCAGCTGATGTACGTGGTGATGTTCCAATGGCGCACGTTCACCCGCGGCGACGACGGCATCCACGGCCTGCGACTGCCGGACGTGCTCGGGCCCACCCTCAACCGGTACTACTTCCTGCTGCTGCTCGCGGCGCTCGCCATCGCGATCATGGGTGTGGCGATGCGCTCGCCGTTCGGCGCGACCCTGCGCGCGATCCGCGAGAACCGTGACCGCGCGGGCTTCCTCGGCATCAAGGTCAAGCGCTACGAGTTGGCCGCCTTCACGCTCGGCAGCGCCTTCGCCGGCTGGGCCGGCGGCATGTACGCGATCTTCGACCGCGGCTCGTTCCCGCTGCTGCTGCACTGGACCACGTCGGCCGAACCGATCTTCGTGACCCTGATCGGCGGCATGAACAGCTTCGCCGGACCCGTCGTCGGCGCGGTCATCTTCGGTCTGTTGCGCGACTACGTGACCCGCAACTTCGTGTATTGGGGCGTCGTCCTCGGCCTGGTGCTGCTCACCCTGATCCTGTTCCTGCCCGGCGGCACCGTCGAGGGGCTCAAGCGGCTGTGGGCGCGCTTCACCGGCGGACCGCCACCCGAAGGCGATCCCGCAGCACCCGACCATCCCGGCGTCGACGAACCGGCACCGGCCAGCAGGGGAGGTGTCCGATGACCGGACTGCTCGAGGTCACCGGGTTGGGCAAGCGCTTCGGCGGACTCGCCGCGGTCACGGGCGTCGACCTCACCGTCGCCGACGGCGAACGGCGCGCGGTCATCGGCCCCAATGGTGCCGGAAAGACGACGCTGTTCAACCTCATCACCGGCTACCTGCGGCCCGACAGCGGCACCGTGTCGTTCGCCGGCGAGGACATCACCGGCAAGGCGACGCACACCGTGGCCAGAGCCGGCATCGGACGGGCGTTCCAGATCACCAGCATCTTCCCGGGGCTGACGGTGTTCGAGAACGTCCAGCTGGGCCGGTTCGCCCGCACCGGTGAGACCCGCCGGGCCGTCGGCGTCGCGGCCGGACGGCACGGCACCGAGGTACGCGCGATCCTCGACGACGTGGGTCTGCTCGCGGTCGCCGACGAGCGTGCCGGCAACCTCTCGCACGGCGACCAGCGGGCGCTGGAGCTGGCGATCTCATTGGCGATGGAGCCCAGGCTGCTGCTGCTCGACGAACCGACGGCGGGCATGGCCCCCGCGGAGACCACGCGCACGATGGACCTCGTGCGGCGGATCGCGGACGAACGGCGCCTGACGCTGCTGTTCTGCGAGCACGACATGGACGTGGTGTTCGGCACGGCCGACCGCGTGCTGGTGATGCACCAGGGCGCACCGCTGGTCGACGGCACCCCCGACGAGGTGCGCGCCCACCCCGACGTCCGCCGGGTCTACCTCGGCGAGGAGGACGCGTGATGCTCGAGGTCGAAGGACTCCACGGCCACTACGGCGCCAGCCATGTCCTGCACGGCGTCGACCTGCAGGCGTCGGCGGGTGAGCTGGTGGCCCTGCTCGGTCGCAACGGTGCGGGCAAGACGACCACGCTCAGCGCGTTGATGGGGGTCGTGCCCGCCTCGGCCGGTCGCATCCGGCTCGACGGCGAGGACATCACCGAACTGCCCGCGTTCCGGCGGCTGCGCAAGGGACTCGCCATGGTCCCCTCGGGGGCCCGCGTGTTCGCCGACCTGACCGTCGAGGAGAACCTGCAGGTCGTCCGCCCACGGCACACCGACGATCCCTGGACCGTGCAGCGCGTCTACGAGCTGTTCCCCAAGCTCGGGGACCTGCGCAACGCGAACGCGAAGAACCTCTCCGGCGGCGAGCGCCAGATGCTGGCCGTGGGGCGCGGTCTGATGGCCAATCCCAAGGTGCTGCTGCTCGACGAGCCGTCCGAGGGCCTCGCTCCCGTCGTCGTCCAGGCGCTCGGGACCCTGCTCGGTCAGCTGCGCGAGGTCGGACTGACCATGGTGCTCGCCGAACAGCAGCACCGGTTCGCGCTCAGGCACGCCGACCGGGCCTTCCTGATCGAGAAGGGCGCGATCCGCCACACCGAGTCGGCGGCGACGCTCGAGGGCAGCGGTGCACTGCAGCGCTACCTCGGCGTCTGACGGAGGATGTCGATGACGCCGCTGCCCGGACTGACCCAGCGCACCCCGCTGACGCTGGACCTCGTGTTCGAACGCCTGCGCACCGTCCATGCCGACGGCCGGGTCGTCGACGCCGAGGGCGAGACCACCTACGGCGCCCTGGCCGAGCGGATCCTGCGCCTGGCGCGGGTGCTCACCGACGAGCTCGGGGTCCGGCCCGGGGACCGGGTCGCGACGTTCGCGTTCAACTCGACCCGTCACCTCGAGCTGTACTTCGCCGTCCCACTGATCGGCGCCGTGCTCCACACGGTCAATGTGCGTCTGCACCCCGACCAGGTCGCGTTCATCCTCGACCACGCAGGTGACGAGGTGGCGTTCGTCGACGGCGCGCTCCTCGCCGACTTCGCCCGCATCGCCGGTCGTGAGCGATTGCGGCACGTCGTGCGCATGGGCAAGGGGCCCGACGGGGCGGTCGCCGGGCAACTCGACCACGACGAACTGGTCGCCGCGGCCGACCCGCTGCGGGACCTGCCGCGGCTGGACGAGGACGCCGCGCTGGGGCTTTGTTACACCTCCGGCACGACCGGCGACCCCAAGGGCGTGCTCACCTCGCACCGCGGCATGCTGCTGCACACCATGGCGGCATGCATGGCCGACCACATCGGGCTGCGGGAGTCCGACGTCGTGCTGCCCGTGGTCCCGATGTTCCACGCGTTCGCGTGGGGTCTGCCGTATGCGGCGCCGTTCGTCGGTGCCGAACTCGCCTTCCACGGCGCGGACAGCTCGCCCGAGCACCTCGGCACGGTCCTGTCGACCGCCGAGGTGACCGTGGCGGCCGGCGTGCCGACGATCTGGAAGTCGTTGCTGCCCGGCCTGCGTTCGGGGAAGCTGGACGCCGCCGCACTGCGGTTGGTGTTCGTCGGTGGCGCCGCCTCGCCACGCGCGCTGATCGAGGCCTACGACGATCTCGGCATCGAGTACCTGCAGGTGTGGGGGATGACCGAGACCGGGCCGCTGGCCTGCGCGTCGCGGCCGCGGCGCCGGCACCGGGGGCTGACGCGGGACCAGTCCCTCGACGTGCGCGAGCGGACGGGCACGATCTTCGCCGGCCTGCGTGCACGGATCACCGACGAGGCGGGTCGGCCGCTGCCCCAGGACGGCCAGGCCGTCGGCGAGCTGGAGGTCACCGGACCTTGGATCGCGTCCGGCTACTACCGCCTCGAAGCCGACGACCGCTTCAACGACGGCTGGTTGCGCACCGGCGACATGGCGACGATGGAGCCGGATGGCTACCTGCGCATCGTGGACCGGGCCAAGGACCTGGTGAAGTCGGGGGGCGAGTGGATCAGCTCCGTCGAGCTCGAGGGGCACCTGCTGGCGCATCCCGACGTCGCCGACGCGGCGGTGGTCGGGATGCCGTCACGGCGCTGGGACGAGCGGCCGGTCGCCGTCGTCGTCCCGGTCGACCCGGACGCGCCACCGACGCTGGCGCAACTGCACGCGTTCCTGGTCGACCGGGTCGCCAAGTGGTGGCTGCCCGACGCCGTGACCTATCTCACCGAGATCCCCAAGACCTCGGTCGGCAAGCTCGACAAGCGCACCCTGCGGGCGTCCCTGGACCTCGAGCTGGACTGATCACGCCGGTAGGGACTCGAGGTACTCGCGGATCAACGGGTCGACGTCGGCCTCGCGGGTGGGATCGACCGCTGCAGCGGGCCCCTCGAGCAGGTGGACCCCGCGGGCGTCGCGGATGGCGGCCGCGAGATCGCGGGTGGCGCCGTGGGGTCGGGCGCCGCCGCTCTCGGTCTGGACGACGAGGGTGGGGATGTCGAGTTCGTCGATGCGGTCCAACTCGGCCGCGTCGCCGGCCGGTACGTCCAGCAACACCAGGCCCCGCACCCGGTCGGGCGCCTGCAGGCCGGCGCGCAGGCACACCAGCGCGCCCTCGCCGTCGCCCGCGAGGATCGCCCGTTCGATGCCGCGGTGGTGCAGCAGTTCGAGCGCCAGGGCGGCGTGGTCGCGCACGCGGTCCTCGCCGTCGCCGGGCGGGTCCCACGCGATCAGCCGGTACACGCGGGCGAACCGGTCGAAGCGCGCCCGCAGATCCGCGGCGCTCCCCGTCGCCCCGGGGGTCAGCAGGATCGGTGGGCCCTCGCCACCGACGTCGTCGAAGTCAACCTCGTGCCGGCCGAGCCGGGCGGAGCTCGTCACGTTCGCCCTCGTTCGTCGTCGGGAACGGCGGGACGCTACCGGGCCAGCGCTACTCGTCGCGGCCCTGAGGGATGGTGTCGTAGGCGTCGGGGGTGTAGCGCACCCCCGGGTCCCACATCAGGAACTCCTCGACGCCCTGGTCCCGTGCGGCGCGGATCTGCTCGCGAACCTGGTGCGGACGGTCCCAGGCGCGATAGGTCGTGTCCTCGAGCCACGGCACGATGCGGGTGTCGGTGCCCTCGACCTGCGCCTTCCAGACCTGCAGCGTCGCGTCGATGATGTCGTAGGGCTGGCGGTTGGGATCGGCGACGCCGTACTCCCCGGGGCCCCAGTGCGAGGGATAGATCATCGGCGCGACGTAGTCGAGGTACTGCGACATGCCCGGGACGTCCTGGGCGATCTGGGTGGGCCGGTCGGCGGCGATGCCGTACAGGGACGCGCCGTGCCTGACGCCGTACTTCGACAGCCGCTCGTCCGCCAGCCGCGTGAACTCGATGATGGCCGGCTCGAGCGGTTCGTCGTTGGGGATGCCCTCGAGCACGAGGTTGGCCCGGGGACCGTCCGGCTTGCGGATGTAGTCCCAGAGGATGTCGTCGACGCCGGCGCGGGCGGCCTCCTCGGCGATGGCGAGGTTGTACTCGATGACGTCGGGGTGGGAGAAGTTGGTGAAGCAGCACTCGTAGCGGCCGGTGTAGGGCTCGCCGTCGGTGGTCTGCACCAGCCAGTCGAGGTGGCCGTTGTCGCGGGCCCACGGACCGAGCTTCGGGTCGCGGAAGGCCACGATGCGACCGGCGACGTGGATGCCGCGTTCGTGCAGGAAGGCGATGGTCTCCTCGAGGTCGTACACGCCCTCGTTGGCGCCCGACTCGATCGCGAGCTCGACCTCGCTGTTCCAGCCGATGCGGCCACCCTCGTCCTTGAGCGTGAGCGCGATCGAATTGATGATCCCGTCGTCGACCATGGCGAGAATGCGCTCGCGGAAGCTCGGGGTCGCCCACGCGTGCGGCGTGACGTGGACGCTGCGGACGAGGTCGACCTCGACGCGCGAGGGGACCGTCACCAGTGTGAAGGCGTCGTCGCTGCTGTTGCCGGCGGCGTCGACGGCGACGATCTGCAGTTCACCCTCGGGCGCGTCCGTCAGTTCGAGCTCGAAGCCGCCGTCCTGGTCCGCCGTCGTCTCCTGGTCGGCCACGGTCACCGCCGCACCCGGTTCCGTGGTACCGGCCACCACCACCGGTTCCCCGGCGACGACCGCGCTGTCCGGGGAGATGAGCTCGATCTCGGGTGGCGTGGCGTCCACGGCGAACCGCCACTCGTGCAGCACCTCGGGCTCCGCCGCCTCGTCGTCGGTCTCGACCGGGGTCCGCTGCACCGCCAGGTGGTACTCCCCGTCGTCGAGCGTGTCCGGCGACCACCGCAGCGTCCCGGCGTCGCGGTCGGCGTCGACCGCGTGCGCGTCGAGCACGAAACCGACCGTTTCGGGCACCCCGTCGTCGCTGCTGACCTCCCAGGCCGCCTCGCCCAGGGTGTCGGCGTTGAACAGGGTGCCGTCCTCGGGCCCGGCGAACTCCAGCGGGGCCTCGGGTTCGCCCTGACAGGCGGTCAGCACCGCCACAGCCGCGAAACCGGCACACAACCAGGTCCCGATGCGTTGCCCGTTGCGCCTCATGCCGCCCCCGTACTCCGTGGTTTCCTCGCCGTGTGCGCGAGGGACGGTATCCGTTGCCCGGAGGCGTCATCGCCGGGTCGAGGGCGCCCCGGCGGCCCGATACGGTCACGCGACCACACCGCCGCGCCACTGCACCATGGGGATGCCTTGTCCGACGTCACCATCCACGCCCGCACCCGCCCGCCACGCCGCGGCGCCCTCGTCGTCGCCGCCGCGCTGCTGCTCGGCGCCTGCGCCGGGCAGCCCGAGGGGCCGACGGGGGATCCCCTGGTCGCGCCCGAGGACGCGGTCACGCCGGCCGGGGACGACGTCGCCGCCCCCGACCCCGAGGACGACGACCCGCAGGCGGACCCCGAGGAGGCCGAGGCGGGGGTCGGCGACGAGGGCGAGCCGCTGCCCGACCCGGCCGAGGTCGGCGCGAACGAACTGGGGCAGATCCCGATCCTGATGTACCACCGCCTCCTGCCGGACGGCGGCGGCGAGTACGACCTGACCGCCGACGAGTTCCGCGGCGAGTTGCAGTGGCTCTACGACCACGGCTACCGGCCGGTGCGCATGGCCGACGTCGCGGCGGGGCGGATCGACCTGCCGGCCGGCACGTCGCCGGTGGTACTGACCTTCGACGACTCCACGCGTGAGCAGTTCGCCCTGGACGCCGACGGCGCGGTCGCGCCGGACACCAAGGTCGGCATCCTCGAGGAATTCGGCGAGCGGCACGAGGACTGGGACGCCACCGCCGCCTCGTTCTACGTCATCACCAGCTCGCTCTTCGGTGGCGGGGATCGCGGCGAGGGGCTGCTGACGGCCCTGGCCGAGCGCGGCTACGAGATCGGCAACCACACCCATACGCACCGCAACCTCGGGCAGGCCGACGGCGCCGAGGTCCAGCAGGAGCTGACGCAGAACTCGGCGATGGTCGAGGAGCTGACCGGCGCGCCGACCGCCACCCTGTCGCTGCCGTTCGGTGTGCGTCCGCAGGACCATGCCCTCTCGCTCGCGGGTGAAGCCGACGGGATCGGCTACGAGCACCAGGCGGCGCTGTTGGTCGGATCCGGACCCGCGCCGTCGCCCTTCCACCGCGAGTGGGATCCCGTCGGCGTGCCCAGGATCCGTTCGTCGCCCTCGTGGGACGGCGGGGACCCGGACTGGGGCTCCGCCTTCTGGCTGCAGGTGCTCGAGGACCACCCGGAGCGCAGGTACGTCTCCGACGGCGACCCCGACACCATCGCCTTCCCGGCGGACCTCCAGGACGGCCTCTCGCCCGAGTACGCGGACCGGGCACTGGCGTACTGACGGCGGCGACAGCCACGGATGAACGGCCCTGCGCGGCGGTTGCGGTCACGGTCGCCCGCGACGACCCTCGGACCATCCCCGACCCCGGAGCTGCGCCCGTGCACGTCGACGCCGACCGCCTTCTGCCCGCCGAGCCGGCCCGGAGCCTCGATGACCACCTCGCCGCTGGCGGCGGTGCCGGTCTCGCCCGGGCCCTCGAACTCGACGGCGACGCGATCATCGACGAGATCGACCGGGCTGGCCTGCGGGGTCGCGGTGGCGCCGGATTCCCGACGGCCCGCAAGTGGCGGGGGGTGCTCGAGACCGCCGCGAGTGCCGGCGGGCGACTGAGCCTGGTCGCCAACGCCGCCGAGGGCGAACCGGGCACCTACAAGGACCGGGTGCTGATCGAACAGCAGCCCTACGCCTTCCTCGAGGGCATCTGCATCGCCCTGCACGCGACGCAGGCCGGCTCGGCGCACGTGGGTATCAAGGCCAAGTTCACCGGCCCCGTCGAGCGCCTGCAGACCGCGCTGGCCGAGGTGCGTGCGGCCGGCTGGCCGGGTGCGGACCGCATCGAAGTGGTGCTCGGCCCCGACGCCTACCTGTTCGGCGAAGAGACCGGGATGCTCGAGGTCATCGAGGGCAAGTTGCCGATGCCGCGCATCGTCCGCCCCTACGAGCAGGGACTGCACGCCGCCACCAGCGCGCCCAACCCCACGATCGTCAACAACGTCGAGACGCTGTCCCACGTGGCCGCGATCCTGGCCAACGGTGCCGACTGGTTCCGTCAGGCCGGGACCGACTCGTCCCCGGGCACCATGATCTTCACCGTGGTCGGGGACGTGGACAATCCCGGCGTGTACGAGTTGGCGCTCGGGACCCCGCTGCGGACCCTGTTGGTCGACATCGCCGGTGCCCGCGACATCAAGGCCGTCTACTCCGGCGTCTCCACCTCGGTGCTGACCCCCGACCGGCTCGACGTGCCACTCGGGTTCGACGAGATGCGCGACATCGGCGCCGGCATGGGGTCGGGGGGCTTCGTCGTCTACGACACCTCCCGCAGCATCGTCGACGTCCTCAGCGTGCTGATCCGCTTCCTCGCGATCGAGTCCTGCGGGCAGTGCAACGCCTGCAAGCTGGGCAACACCGCCATGGCCGAGGTGCTGTTCGCGGTCCAGCGCGGCGAGGCGACCCAGGCGGACCTCGAAACCCTCCTGCGCCGCAGCCACACGGTCACGGACGGCAACCGCTGCTACCTGCCGGTCGGCTCGCAGTTGCTGGTCGCCAGCACGATGCAGGCCTTCGTCGACGAGTTCGTCGCCACCGTCGAGCGCGGCGAACCGACGCCGGCGGACCTGCCGACGCCGTTGATCGACGCCATCGACGAGTCGACCGGCGAGGTGATCTACCACCCGCGCTACCACCTCAAGCGCAGCGACTGGTCCTACACCGACGCCGACCCCCGCGACGAACGGCTCGCCGCCATCCGCGACGGCGGCTGAGCGGACGTCACAGCTCGTCGGCCCGCGGAGGGTCGGCGCCGGGGCGCGTGCACGTGATCGCCGCCACCCGGACGGCGGTCTGCAGCGCCTCGCGCCACGCCGTGACGTCCAGGACCTCGAGGCCCGCGCGTGAGAGCGCGGAACGGGCTTCCAACGCGTGCAGCAGGCCGGCCGTGAACGCGTCGCCCGCGCCGACGGTGTCGACCACCTCGACGCGCAGGCCGGCGACCTCGACCACCTCCCCGGAGGCGAGATGGGCCTCGGCACCGTCGGGTCCGCGGGTCACGACCACCGCCGCGGGGCCGTTCTGTGCCCACCGGTGCGCCACCTCGACGGGATCCTGGTCGGGGTGGAGCAGGCGCAGGTCCTCGTCGCTGACCTTCACGAGGTCGAGACCGGGAACCAGCTGCTCGAGCCGGGCACCGTAGTCCTGCAGGTCGTCGATCACGGTCGGACGCACGTTGGGGTCCAGGCTCCGCAGCCCGTCACCGCGGTCGCGGGACAGCAGTTCTGTCACCGCCGCACCCGCGTGCGGCGTCGTCAGCGTGATGGCGCCGAGCGAGACGTGCACGGCGTCGGTCGCGTCCCAGCCGTCGAGGTGGCGCACGCCCAACTCGGCCGCGCTCGTGCCGGTCAGGTAGAAGCCGTACGAGGCGCGCCCCTGGTCGTCGAGGTGGACGACGGCCAGGGTCGTCGGCGCGTCGGTCCGGGTCGCCAGCCGCAGCGAGACGCCCTCGCGGCCCAGCCGGGTGGCCAACTGCTCACCGAAGGGGTCCCGCGAGAGGCAGCCGACGTAGGCGGTCGGCGAACCGAGCCGACCCAGACCGACGGCGACGTTGTAGGGGGATCCGCCCGGCAGCGGGTGCCGGGCGTCCGCGGCCTCGCCCGGCGCCGGCGCGAGGTCGACGAGCGCCTCGCCGACGACGACGATCACGGCGCGATCACGGCGCGAGTTCGACGAACACGGCGGTGTCGGCCGGCAGGCGCAGGGTCGCGCCCGACACCGTGGCGCCGTCGGCGCTGGCATACGCGAGACGCCCGCTCCGCGGCAGGGTCAGTTCGGCGACGGCATCGGAGGCCGCGTCGGACCCGACGTGCAGGGCCACCACGATGTCGGCGGGCTCGTCGGCCTCGCCCCGGCGCTCGCTGCGCAGCAGCGCCAGGACCGGGCCGGCGTCGGTGAGCCAGGACCACGTCGAACCGTCGCGCAACGCCGGCAGCGCCCGTCGGGCCCGCAGCAGCTCGCGCGTGCGCTCGAGCGGGGACCCGGCCCGGCCGGTCTGCGCGGCGACGGTGTGCTCGGGGCGCCGGTTGTCGCCGAACGGCAACCAGGGGGCGCCGTTCGTGAAGCCGAACCCCTCGCCCGGCTCCCACAGCATGGGGGTGCGCACCGGGTCCCGGCCCTTCGCGCCGGGGTTTCTGACCGCGATGGGGTCCTGGGCGGAGTCGTCGGCCAGTTCGCCGTCGTCCAGGCCGAGCTCGTCGCCCTGGTACAGGAACGGGACGCCCGGCAGACCGCAGAGCAACGTCAGGTAGGCGCGCGCCCGCCGGGCGCCGAGCTCGCCGCCACCGAAGCGGGTCGCCGCCCGCGGGTCGTCGTGACTGCCGAGCGGCCACGCGAAGTTCTCCCCGGCCGCCTCGAGCAGCCCGCCGAGTGTGGTGCGGATCTCCTCGACGTCCCAGGCGGTGTGCAGGGTCGCGAACGCGAACGCGAGATGGAGTCCGTCGCGGCGTTCGACGTAGCGGCGGAGGCGGTCGGTCTCGAGCAGGTACACCTCGCCGAGCAGCATGGCGTCGTGCTTGCTCGCGACCTGGTTCCACTCGCGGTAGATGTCGAGGACGCCTTCCTGGTCCTGGTCGAAGCGGTGGTCGAACGAGCGGAACCGCTCACGAGGCGAGGCGTCGGGCCCGACCTCGCGCAGGACCGGGTTGTCGCGGAACTGCTCGTCCTTCACCAGGGCGTGGGCGACGTCGATGCGGATCCCGTCGACCCCGCGGGTGAACCAGGTGTCGATGACGTCGACGAAGGCGGCCCGGACGTCCTCGTTGGCCCAGTTGAGGTCCGGCTGCTCCGGCAGGAACAGGTGCATCCAGTACTGCCCGGACGCCTCGTCGTAGGTCCAGGCGGGCCCGCCGAAATTGCTGACCCAGTTGTTCGGCGGACCGCCGTCGGGGGCGGGGTCGCGCCAGACGTACCAGTCCCGGTGGGTCGCGTCGCGTGAGGAGCGTGCGTCTCGGAACCAGGGGTGCTCGCTCGACGAGTGGTTGGGGACCAGATCGAAGATCACCTTCAGTCCCAGCTCGTGGGCGCGGTCGATCAGCGCGACGGCGTCGTCGACGCTGCCGTACGTCGGTTCGACGCCGAGGTAGTCCGAGACGTCGTAGCCGTGGTCGGCCTGCGGCGAGGGGTAGAACGGCGTGATCCACACCAGGTCGACGCCCAGGTCTGCCAGGTACGGCAGGCGCTGCCGGATGCCGGGCAGGTCGCCGACACCGTCACCGTCGCTGTCGGCGAACGAGCGCACGTAGATCTCGTAGCCGACCGCGCCCTGCCACCACGTCACCGCTACTCCTTCGTCGTCGGGGTCGTCTCGGCGGTCACGCTACCGCCGACCAGGCGAACGCCGTGTTCGCCGAGCGCCGATCCGACCCGTTTCCCGGCTTTCCGGTCTATCGTCGCACGTGATGCCGGCGGAGCACCGCCGCACCACACGACCGACGCCACCGTCGTCAGCCCGCACGGCGGTGGCATGACCT